>DATNQK010000568.1:0-2282 GCA_036704065.1 Stenomitos sp. | reverse complement strand
CCGCGCCAAGGGCAGGTAACGCGCTACCGCTACAACGCCCAAAACCAGCTTGTTGAAGTGAACGTGGCGGGGGTTGTAACCCGCTACGCCTACGACGCATTGGGCAGGCGGATTAGTAAAACCAGCGAGCATGGTGCACAGCAAAGCACCATTAGCACAACTACGTTTTACTGGAATGGTGATGTGCTGCTGGGTGAAATCAATGAGGGTGTGAGCAACACCAGCCGCACTTATTTGTTTGAACCTTTCAGCTTCAAACCGCTGGCCTTGGTGCAACACAGGCATGTGTACCACTACCACGCCGACCACATCGGCACTCCGCGAGAAATTACCAACGCAAAAGCCGAAGTTGTGTGGTCCAGCACCTTCAAAACCTACGGTGCGCTGGCCCTTGCGCATGTGAACGAAGTGGATAACCCACTGCGGTTTCAAGGTCAGTATTACGACGAAGAAACGGGGCTACACTACAACAGGCACCGCTACTACGACCCCAACAGCGGGCAGTTCACCACGCAAGACCCCATTGGTTTGCTGGGTGGAATGAACGCCTATCATTACGCGCCGAACCCGCTGACCTGGGTAGATCCGTGGGGGTTGAAGAGTAAAGAGGATTATTCGAGCCCATCTAAAATTGGCCCCAGCCGGGAGTCTCTGGTTAATCACGTTAACAACTTTGAGAACGGTGTTTATCAAAATAGGCAGGTAAATGGTCATGAGGTTTTCTACAAATACCATGGTGTAGATAATCGAACCGGTCGAACTCATAATTATGTGACCACTAAGAAGTACGTTAGCGAAAAAGCGCTTAGAGATGATCTAGCAATATTGGACGAGTGGGGAGTAAAGATCGATCGGGTGACTACTTTTAAACCCGCACAGGGAGCATGGATAACTGAGGGGATCGCTTCCCCTCAAACCGGTGTGACCGGTGAGTTTAGACCGGGAGGTGCTTATCAAGGACTTATTGATGTCAAGAACCTTCCGAATTCATCGGTCGTGAGAACAGATTTATTGCCTAAAGGTTGGTGACTGTGGATACAGCGCAATTAGAGTCTCTCGTGCTTAGCTTGATTGAGTTTTCGGAGATGCGATCCGATAATCAAGGGTTGGTTGTATATCGAAATATCCTGACGAGGATAGACCAATGTGGAGATGGTAACGAGCTAAGTGGAGTCATCGAACTTCTCAAGAAGGCATTGGCCGGAATGGAGGCCCACGGATACTTTTCTGACAAAGAGTTGGTGATCGTGGATCAAATAAAAAAAATCAACATGCAGGCTTTGGGAGGGGATTACTGATCTTTATGATTTAACTTAACGCAAAGAAATTCGTGAAGGTAGTTCAAGTTAGGCCGCTTGCTGAACGCCCAGCAAAGCTATGGTGAAGAGGAAGCAACTTTTGCCTCCAAATTGCTCGGCCCAACTGGTGAAAGCCAATCAGGCACCCCACGAGAAATCACCAACGCCAGCACTGAAGTGGTGTGGTCCAGCACCTTCAAAACCTACGGTGCGCTGGCCAGGATTAATCAACCCCTTCTCTAGTTGTTACCGTCTTTTGGATTTACCCAGCTTCCTGAGCGCAGTCCGGATACCCGAGCAAATTCGCGTAAATTGTAGGTAACCATAATCAGTCCCCGTCAACTCCCCCTTCGCCCCACCCGTTATTACCTCAACCGTAAACACCTCGAGGTAGTACCCATGAAGCCGTTCATCGTCTTAACCGCAACCGTGACCGCATTTGCATTCACTGTACCTGCCTTGGCTTGGGGTGGCGGCGACTATGGCTATTGGGAACGCAGCAAGCAAGAGTATTGGGATGGCCCGTGCCTGGTCAAAATTGAATCCAAGCCTTATGAATACAAAAAAGAAGTGAAGTGTGAGGATGGCTTTTCGCCAGTGGCAGATGCACCCTGGAAAGAGGAATATCGCGATGGCGAATGCAAGGTGAAGCGAGAGGCCAAATACAACGAGTTCAAAGAAGAAATCAAATGCCGTTGAGTTTCCGCAATACACCGCGAAGCGAAAGTATTGCAGTGACAAGACTGGCTGGCGCAGTGTCACTCATACCCATGGCACGCATGCACTTTTCCAGCCAGTCTGGTTTGTCCAATAATTTACCAATTGCTTTTTCAAGGTCTTGCTGAATACTCTGGCCGTAAGCCGTTTCAGCTTTGGCAAGCGCTTTTGCAAACACGTCAAAACCTGGCTTCATCATCGCCAAGTCAATCAAGTCGCGATTGAACACACCTTCATCCGCCCAGCGGTCGGAATTCGCGAGCAATT
>DATNQK010000567.1:0-2840 GCA_036704065.1 Stenomitos sp. | reverse complement strand
ATACAGACATTCAGACCGTTTCTCAACCTTCACCCATTGCGAAAGGTACCCCTGCGCTGCTGAAAAGCTTGCTGAGCCCGCGCACTTACCAGGTTGCTGCTGTAACGCTAGCCAATGGTGGTGACAATATTGGCATTTATGTCCCCTTGTTTGCCAATAGTACGCGATTTGAGCTTGGCATTATGCTCGGTGTTTTTATGGCCATGATTGCCCTTTGGTGTTTCATTGCCCAGTATCTTGCTCGCCATCCGTGGTTTGCTCGGCCTTTAACCCGTTATGGGCATCGCATTGTCCCCTTTGTGTTGGTGGGCCTCGGGATCTTTATTTTTGTCGAAAGCGGTACTTACGAATCCCTGCGCGGTCTTTAGAGCCGCTACCCTTGTTCATTGTTTTAGGTGCGATTTAGGAGGTAGAGATGAAATCTCTCAAATTTGTAGTGGTTTGTTTAGTATGTTTGTTTGCGTTGATGTTTTCCCCACCCAGTTGGGCCGATGCGGGTCGGTTTCTGAAGACTCCTGAATATGCGGAAGTGACTCAAGCGATCGCCGATGTGTTGAATCCAGCCAATCCCTTAGGCTTAAAACCAGAAGCCATTGCACCCAAGTTGGCCGATCTCCGCTTTCAGAAGTACATTCTGGAAACGGCTGATGATCGTGCCCAAGTTTCGAATCAAACACAGCAAGACTTAGCCGTGTATGCGAAGCCGAAGAAGACCAGCGGCGATCCGAAGTTATATCATCTTGCTGCGGGGCAACAGCTAGACGATGACTATGATTTTTCAGGAATTTATATTCCTAGCAATAGCAAAATTACCCTAGACCCTACTGCGGCAGATACACAACTGACGTCTGCGGCGATCGCTCTTAAGTTTGTCCCTGGCACCCAACTCATTGCGACAGCAAACCCTGAGACAGGTGCGCTTGAATTTAATGCGCCTGCCTTGAGTGTTGCCAAAGCCAACGAAACCAGTTGGGTTTTACCTGACCTCACCCAATCGGACATTGCGAGTCAAACCCCTAGTGCCCCTACAGACTAGTCTGTGGGATGGTGTTTTAAGGGACGTGATGGGCCTATGATGCAAACGTCTCGTCCCTTAATAGGCATGTACTGGACACTGACTTTTTGAGACTGCTTTTTTAGCCATGCATTGTCCTACGCGCTGAGGATTTGCAATTTATGATGTTCATCCGTTCAAAATTAGAACCGGATCAGACTGTCCGCGTAAAGGCGTTAAACCCAAACCGGATTCGCGATCACCTCGCCAATGAACGCACGTATTTGTCGTGGATGCGAAGTGCGATCGCACTGATGGGTTTTGGGGTGTTAATCGTCCGTTTGCGGATTCTACGTCCCCCAATGGCCCCACAACCGCCGGGCGCAGGTTGGAAGTTAGGTCTGGCCTTTGCGGTGGTGGGGTTATTAGCGGTGTTGCTTTCAACCCAGCATTACTTCGCAGTGCGCGACGACATTGAAGAAGATACCTACGCACCAGCAGATCGCTGGATTATTCTTTCTAGCCTTGCCTTGCTCCTGTTAGGTATCGGGGTAATTTATTACGTCTTTGCGATTCCCCTAGAACTCAGCAGTGCCATTATGATTGAGTAGCCATGTAAGGAAGTACGCTCGCTAGAGACGCCGTTGGGTAGATAAGGTTGTGGACGGTTTCAATTGGGGCGGATTGCTTGGGCGATCGCCACGCTGAGGAAACGGCCAAATCCAACCCAGGATGCCCAAGCACCAGCTCAGAGACAGAATCCATCCCCCTAGAATATCGCTTGGATAGTGCACACCGAGATAAAGCCGTGTCCAACCAATCGTGGCGGCAAATCCTACTCCGATTGCAAAGACAGACCAACGCCAGCGACTTTGCCAAACCAATATGATGATGACTGCAACGAAAGCCATACTTGCCATCGCATGGCCACTAGGATAGCTGTAGTCAAATTCGGATAGGGGTGCATCCCAAAATTGTGGACGGATGCGTTGGAAACAAAGTTTTGCCAGAGGGTTGATGACTGCACAGCCTAAGAGAGAGAGGCAAAAAAAGCATAGCTTTCGCCAATACTTCCGATACAACAATCCAAAACCGAGCAAGATAGATAGGGGAACCACCCCCCAACTCACTCCCAGCCCTGTTAACCGCACTGCCCACACATCCAAGAAGGGTGAAGCGGTAAGGCGGATGGCCCGCAGCAACGCTACATCCCAGGCAAAGCCATAGGGAGCCTGACCGACTAGAACGGTCAAAATTACAAAAAGTACACCCGTTAAACCCGCACTCAGTAAGATGAATCTACGGGCAGTACCAAAGCGTGGTACTAGATAGGGTGTTGCTTGCTGCTCAACCGCAGCATTGTGTGGTGAGCGAGGTGTATTTAGCGTGCTTTGCTCGGAAGTTGTTTTCCAATTCATTAAAAATGAAGGGGTAAGACAGGTGTTTCTAATACTTTCAACTGCAACAGCAACACAATCACTGCGGTATATGCAGTTGAGGACAACAGCCCTGTAAATACTTCTTTCTTGAAGCTCCGCTGCCGAGGCTCTTTCTGAACCACATCGAGTAAGCCTGCCTGCATCAGCAGGATGCCGATGACATTGGACAGCCAATACCCCACAATTGCCCCAGGCATCAGTAGCCCTGGCGAAATTAGATTGCAGAGGTAGCCAAACCCATACGCGACGGGCAGGTTAAATACGAGGTCGTTCCACCAGCTTAACGGCGACAGTAGATACCCCAAGACAACCAATACACTGCCGCGCAGTTTCTTGAAGCTCCACCAGTTTGACTTGCCAGTGTCTGCTTCCTCAGCCGTCTTCCCCACTTCTGGTATTAACGGCAT
>DATNQK010000566.1:0-8732 GCA_036704065.1 Stenomitos sp. | reverse complement strand
TGACTCAGTTTCAATCAGTTTTAATCTGTTTTGACTCAGTTTGACTCAGATCACGCCACTGGTGGGGAGTGTATTGCCCATGAACCTTGCCCCTTGGCAACTTCTGAATACGATTGGATCTTTTGCAATTTTTACCTTGCTATTTGCTTTAATTTATAAATTTTTGCCCGATACGCGAATTGCCTGGAACGATGTATGGGTAGGAGCATTGATAACATCCACACTATTTTCCATCGGCAAATGGGCTCTGGGTTATTACCTGGGTCATAGCAGTTTTGGCTCCGCATTTGGGGCGGCGGGTTCCCTCGTATTTATTGTGGCTTGGGTATTTTATTCAGCTCAAATTTTATTTTTTGGTGCAGAATTTACCCAGGTATATGCAACAGAATATGGATCTTATATTCGGCCCCGCGAAGGTGCCATTGCACTAGCCAAACCGGAACAAATGCCGCAAGAGATGGCTCATGCAGGTCGTCTTAAAAAAAGTGAGCAGGTGGATGTAGAACGCTCCATTGCGGTTCAAGCAAAACTAGCCTCGGTACCGCGCCTGCGCCAGCTTGGAGTCAGCGCGGCTGAAATAGCAGAGGCTTTAGAGGTTCCGTTAGTTGAGGTGGAACAGGTGCTACAGCGGGTTCAATGAGCCACACGCGTCAGACCAATGCCGTCATTATCAATTGCGCTATAGCTACCACTCGGCAACAATCCTAGCCAAGGGTCTGTGCTAGGGGTCAAAAAGAGATCTGCATACACTTTCGTGTTCAGAGCATCCACGGTTTTGAAAGTCGCTTCATCTCGAAGCAGCCACTGATAAATTTGGCTGTGTAAAAGATATTCATTGCGCACGGTATCTAGCGCCATCGAGGCTTCAAAAGACCGCACGATGCTGGACACAGGTCGCGCTTGCGGGAGTGCGCCAGAGGCTTGTTTGGCCTGAATTAAGTTGATACTGTTCCGATCCAGAAGTGCTGTTCGCTGATGCAGTTGCGCTAGCTTTTCCCACGCAGTTTGATCAGTCATCTGCGTCAGGGTGGTTTGGTTAAGCGCTGACGAGACGATGGGATTTTCCACCATCATTTTGGAGGCCGCGAAGGTTCCAGCAACATCCGCTCTAGGGGTAGGGTCGAGGTTGCGACTGAGGGCGCTAACCCGAGCAGGCAGGGTTAGTCCGAGCTGGCCGAGGTCTTTAGACCAATCAGCTTGTACGCGATTGAGGCGATCGCGGTAGTACTGTTGGAGTGCAGAGTCTCGCGCTGCACCCTTTAAGGCCACAACAGTTTTTGCAAT
The DNA here is from genome assembly GCA_036704065.1 of Stenomitos sp. Lineage (GTDB taxonomy): Bacteria > Cyanobacteriota > Cyanobacteriia > Thermosynechococcales > Thermosynechococcaceae > JAAURS01. The sequence continues at coordinate 7,448 of DATNQK010000566.1, read as the reverse complement.
TCCTTCACTTTGACGCAGCTGTTGCAGAAACGCTTGAGGGCCATAGAGTCCTGGAATGGCATCAACGAGATGTCCGTTTGCATCCAAGACGTAGTGAATACTGTTGCCTGTAAGGGTGCGCTCTAACGTGCGGCCATCCCCAAAGTCGATGGTAACTTTTGGCACAGGCCGTACAGACTGCCAATGCAAGATAAAGCGATCGCGCAGCACTTGCGACACCTCTGCATTGGGGTATAGCGCAACCCGAAAAAAGCGACTGTTGGCACAGCTCAAATCTTGATCCAAATTGCCCAGCAGCCGCAGCGACAAAATTGGTTTGCCACTTGCTTTCGCAGCGGCCTGAGCCTGGGCTAGATCGGTATACCAATATAAACGAGAGGCATAGCAATCCTTTTGCTGGCACAAAGTATCTAGCGCATCGCGGATAGACTTAGACGGCAGCGATGCACCCGGTTGGAACTCGCTGGCATGACGGTTCAGAAACTGCTGCAATCCCTTAGCGCCAAGCTGGCGCAAGGCAGCAACTTCCTGCTCAAGGGTGCTCACATCAGCATGGGCTGCATGGGCAAACGCAAGGCTGAGCAAAGTAACCGCAAAGGCGTGGATCAGGATACGAACATTCATGGCGACAGCAAGAGCAAGAACAGGCCAGGAGCAAGAACCAACCGCTCTGCTCCATGATGATCCAGAATTCGAAAATCGCCCAGAGGTTCCTGACTTTTCCCGATGCGATCCAGCAGCTTTACAAAAGCCAACGTGCCGTTCTTACAGTTCTGTCGCCATGATGTATCAATCCACGCGCACCGAATATTGGTGGAATAGACGCGATCCTATTCCCACTCGATGGTTCCTGGTGGCTTTGAGGTGATATCGTAAACGACGCGGTTAACGCCATTCACCTCATTGACAATCCGGTTGGAAATACGCTCTAGCAGATCATAGGGCGCACGGGACCAGTCTGCCGTCATGCCATCTTCGCTAGAGACTAAGCGCAACACGATGGGGTAGGCATAGGTTCGCTTATCACCCATTACACCGACGCTACGAACGGGTAGCAATACTGCAAAAGCTTGCCAGTAGTCGTTATACACACCCGCGCGGTTAATTTCCTGACGCACAATCAAGTCGGCATCGCGTAGGATGTTCAGCCGCTCTGCCGTCACTTCGCCAATCACGCGGATGGCAAGACCAGGGCCTGGGAAAGGATGGCGCTTTACAATTTCGTCCGGCAGACCTAGCATCCGGCCAACATTTCGCACTTCGTCTTTAAACAGCTTGCGCAGTGGCTCCACCAACTTAAAACGGAGGTTCTTTGGCAAACCGCCCACGTTGTGATGGCTTTTGATTTTTACGGCCACCCGTTCCCCAGTGGCGGGGTCAATGTTGGTGTCTGCCGACTCAATCACATCTGGGTAGAGCGTCCCTTGGGCCAAGTAATCGAAGGGGCCAAGGCGATGGGATTCTTCTTCAAAGACACGAATAAATTCGTGGCCGATGCGCTTGCGTTTTTCCTCCGGATCGGTGATGCCCTCAAGCCGTTTTAAAAAGCGATCGCGTGCCTGTACGTGTTCCACCGGAATGTGAAACTCTTCTTTAAATAGCTTCACCAAGCGCTCCGGCTCTAGCTTGCGCATAAAGCCTTGATCAATGAACATACAGGTCAATTGATCCCCGATCGCACGGTGGAGCAAAAAGGCCAGCGTGGAAGAATCCACCCCACCCGACAGTGCCAACAAAACTCGCTTATCGCCCACTCTGGCACGAATTTCACGGACGGCTTCTTCAATGAATGCTCCGGTTGTCCAAGTCGGTTCGCACTCGCAAATGTGGTAGACAAAGTTGCGAATGAGGGACAGACCACCAATGGAATGCACCACCTCTGGATGGAACTGCACCCCGTAGAAGTTGCTGGTATGGTTGGCGATCGCCGCACAGGGAGTATTCGTGGTGTGGGCTAACGTTTTGAACCCATCAGGTAGTTGTGTCACAGAGTCGCCATGACTCATCCACATAATGGTTTCATTATCAACATTCGTCAGCAGATCGGTCGGATCGTCGATGAACAAAGCCGCCTTGCCATACTCTGCCAACTCGGAGCGCTCAACTTGCCCACCCAGTTGGTGCACCATCAATTGCATGCCGTAGCAAACGCCCAGGACAGGAATACCCAACTCCCAAATGCCAGGATCACAGACGGGTGCGCCTTGGTCATACACAGAGCTCGGCCCCCCCGACAAAATGATGCCCTTCGGGTTCAGATGCTTCAGATGCTCCGCCGTGGTGCGGTACGACAACACCTCAGAATACACCTGAGTTTCGCGAATTCGACGCGCAATTAGCTCAGAGTACTGCGACCCAAAATCTAAAATTGCAATCATTTGCCGCTGTAGCGTGTCGGTGTGGTTGTCTGTCGGTTGCGGTAGTGCAGCTTCAGATTGCTGGGTTTGAGAAGGTACTGAAATCATCCCGGCTCCTAGGTTAATCACCCCTAAATCTCATCTAGCCAAGCCGCTTTAGGGCGACATTTGGCCACAAGCATAACCAATTGCTATCTTGCTCGACACAGTTGAGATCCTTTACCGCTCCCTCAAACTGAGTCACATTCCACCGAACTGAAACACCAGAGCACTGGTCTCACGAAACAACCATCCTACAGGAATGCTTCGCGGCTTAGCAGACTGAGCACGTTGAAAACAGAGATTAAAAAATGGAATTAAATATTACCCCAGTTTAGAAGCTGAATGCCAATTTGTGCAATTCGATATCCCTTTCGGTAGAGGCACTCTAGCGCGCTTTATCCTTTAACGCCGCTGCCTACTTCAGAAGGCACGATATAGCGCTGCATCACGAGGAAAAAGACCAAGATCGGCAGAATCGAAATCACAGACCCTGCTGCAATCAACCGCCAGTCGAGGGAAAAGGTCCCCGCCAGCTTCGACACACCCAAGGGCAAGGTGTAGTAATTTGGATCGTCTAGCACAATTAAGGGCCACAAGAAGTCGCTCCAGGATCCAATAAATACAAAAATGGTCAGCGTCACCAACGCCGGACGCACAGATGGCAACATCACATGCCACCAAATGCCAAGCTCAGAGCAGCCATCCATACGAGCGGCTTCTTCTAGCTCCTTGGGTACGGTCATAAAGGCTTGGCGCAACAGGAAAATGCCGAAGGCAGAGGCGATCGCTGGGAAGATGACCCCCAGGTAGGTGTTCTTGAGGCCAAGCTGCACCGTCAAGATATAGAGCGGGATCATGACAATCTGAAACGGAATCATGATCGTTGAAATAATGGCTGTAAAGATCCAGTCCTTGCCTGGGAATTGGAGCCGTGCGAGTGGATAAGCCGCTAACGCACAAAAGACAAGATTTAGACCAACCGTTAGAACAGAAACTAACAAGCTATTGACAAAGTACTGACCAAAAGGCTGGCTTTGCCACACTTGAATGTAGTTGGAGAGGGTAGGATGCTCTGGAATTAAGCGAGGCGGAAATTGAAAAATATTTTCCGTAGACGACTTCAGCGACGTGCTGATGAGCCAAAGCAAGGGCAGTAACATCGCACATGCAATTAAACCCAACAGGAGATAGGTTGCACCTTGACGAACAACCTGCGATCGCTCAGGCAATTGTCTAACCAGATCCTTCATATCGAGCGTAAAATTCCCAAGCTCAACCATTACCTAACATCAAAAGGGCGTACATAGCGTACGCCCTTCACTGATGCCTTTAGACTATCGCACATCTGAGCTATTTTTCGCAGTCCCTGCCATAGGGACAGAACACATCCATTGAGGACTTATGTATTCCTCAAGGTAGAGGAGTTATTCTTCAGCGTCCTCATCATTTGTACTGGAATCAGGAGATAACTGTTTCAGATGGATATGACGCCGCCCTAATGAAATTTCAAACTCATCCCCCGGCTGAAGTTCCATTTTTTTGGTGTAGGCAGAACCGATCAGCAAATTGCCATTTGCCTGAACACTAATGCGGAAGCTAGCACTGCGTCCACCGCGACTTTGACCATTACTGACCCGACCATCTAGCTCAATGCCTTCAGCATCAATCAGGGCATTGAGAAATTTCATCATATTCAGACGTTCGCTACCATCTCCCATGATGGTGTAGTAGCCACATTCCCTAGCTTTATCTTCCTTGCTTAAATGCTCAAGTTCTTGGACTCGTTTAAGTAAGGCCTCCCCCTTTAAAGGCGGTGTTGCTGTTTTCTTCTTCGAGTTACTCGTCATTCGATCTCAGTCCCTATAAATGTATCGCACTAGCCAAGCACTTTATTGATAATCATATCCACTAAAACCGTGTTTAACACACCCCGATTAGCAGATAGATATTAACTTAACGTTAGCATAATCAATAATATCCTCTGATGAAGGAAATGACGAAAATTCTCTCAAAAAACCATATCGAACGACTGTAAAGCCATGTCGAAATTCTTAAAGTTTCCTATTGAACTGGTACAAACTTTGATGCTTTTTAACGCTCCGCCATGTATTAGAAAGCCAAGCCCAGAGCAAATGAGTGATCCTTACAAAACACTCTATTTCAGACTTAATTAACCCTTAGATGCCACTTTCGAGTTTTTTTTAATTAAAACGGGGAACAGCGTAGGTCAAAAAATCATAGGCTAATTCTGTCTGAGGAAAGATCGCCCGAGCTTCTTGCAGAAGATCTTCGAGCTGCATCGGGTTGCCAGGCGCGTATCTGGGACTGAAGTGAGTGAGGAACAAACGCTTTACCGCAGCTAAGCTCGCCACCTGCGCAGCCATGGTGGAAGTAGAATGCAAACGGTCGTAGGCCATCGCTGACTCTTGATGGGCAAACGTTGATTCATGGATCAACACATCCGCACCCTGCGACAAGTAAACGGCCCCATCGCAGTAGACCGTATCGGTGCAGTAAACAACGGTACGGCCAATTTGCGGCGCACCACAAAACTCGGCCCCTTTAATGACACGACCATCGGGAAGCGTGACCGTTTCTCCACGCTTGAGTTGGCCATAAACTGGCCCAGAAGGAATTCCTAAAGCGGCGGCTTTATCTGCATCAAATCGCCCAGGCCGATCTCTTTCCTGTACGCGATACCCAAAGGCAGTAACCCGATGCTCTAACCGGGCGCAGTACACGCTGTAGTCTTCATCTTCGCAAACAAGACCTGGCTCTACAGTATGCACCCGCATGGGGTAAGACAGATGCGTTTGGGAGTATCGACGACAAGCTTGCAAGTAGGCATCTAGGCCTGGTGGCCCATAAATATCGATTTCACTGGTCGTACCCCCTAAGCCGCAACTTGCCAATAAACCCATCAGACCAAAAATATGATCGCCATGCATATGGGTGACGAAAATCCGACGGATCTGACTGATTTTGAGGTCGCTGCGTAGGATTTGGTGTTGAGTGCCTTCCCCACAGTCAAACAGCCATACTTCGGCACGTTGGGCAAGTCTTATAGCGACGCTCGATACGTTGCGCGTCCGTGTTGGCACACCAGAACTCGTGCCAAGAAACGTAATTTCCAAAATCCTTAATCCTATCTGCACATGATGGGAATAGCCTCCATTCATCATACGATCAGGCAAACGCTAGCAAGTGAACTTTGTTCTACGGGTTTGCGAGAACTGGGCATCATTTGCCAGGGAAGGAGTGTATATTGAAGGACACAAAAATGTTATGCTCTCTGTCGTTTACCTATGACCCTGCATAACGGTAAAGCACTGTTTGGCTAGCGTGGATGCTCTGTTGCGCATACTAGGTTGGCTAAGGCTTATTTCAGAAAAGGTTTTGTTTGGCTGTTAAGGCAAAAAACGTCTTATTATTGCCATTTCAACAGGATCAACCGTTTTCGTCGCAATGGAGTAGTTAGCCCATGCCCCGGTTTTGCTTGCACTCTTTATATCGTGGTCCTCACCGCTTGCACCTGCTGCTATGGGCTTGTATGGGTGCAGTGCTATTTGCCTATCCTGCGGTTGCCCGCGATATTCGGGTTGGCTTAAAAGAAGATGTTGCCAGCGTGACGATCGGCAGTTCTACCAGCGCCCTTTTAACGGACAACCAAAACCGCACCCTGGGGAAACTCCCCGCTTTACAAGGATTTGATGCCGTTGCCGCATCGGGGGGCGTTAGCCTGGCCCATACCAAAGCTTGGCAAATCACGGTAAAACCCCAAGAGGACGGGTTTGTTTATGTTGGCGATCGCTGGTATCGCGGTCAAGTGAGTCTGATTCGCAGCGGCGGCGGTTTTACGGTTGTTAATCGACTCAATATTGAAGACTATATCGCCAGCGTCATTGGCAAAGAAATGTACCCTACCTGGCCCTTGGAAGCCTTAAAAGCTCAGGCCGTGGCGTCTCGCTCCTATGCGATGTTCCAGCAGCAACGTCCTAAATTCAAACTTTTCGATGTGCTGAGCACCACCACCTCCCAGGTTTATGCAGGGCTCACCAGCGAAGCCAATAGTACACAAGCCGCGGTCAAAGCCACATCCGGCGAAGTTTTAACCTACCAAGGCAAACTGGTTGAGGCGGTGTTCCATGCCTCCTCTGGGGGGCACACCGAGAACTCCGAAAACATATGGGTAAGTCCAGTTCCTTACCTCAGGGGAGTTCCAGATTTTGATCAAACTGCACCTGTATACCAATGGACTGTGAACTTCAGTGCGGCACAACTGCGACAACGCATTCCTGGCATTGGTGACATTGTTTCCATGAAGCCTATCAAGACCACGCCCAATGGTCGTGTTCAGTTGCTCAAGATTCAAGGCAATGCAGGTTCGGTGGTTATGAAGGGTAGTAGTGTTCGCAAAGCGTTGGGGCTGCGGAGCACATTGTTTAGCACGAAGCCTGCGTTTGGGTTAGTTGCAGGTGCCACTAGCTCGGCCAAACCCTCTGGCTTTGAAATTACAGGCCGTGGCTCTGGGCATGGTCTAGGCATGAGTCAATGGGGAGCCTTGGGACTTGCGAATCAAGGCAAGTCTTATCGCGAGATCCTCACCCACTACTTTCAAGGAACAACAATCCGCCCCATGCCTTAGAAGCCTTGGCCTGCTAGGGGGTTCAGGCTTAATAAGATCTGATTAGAAAAGATATTTCACCTGCGGTAACACTCTACGCGGAGCATTCCTAGCCGAAGCGACCAGAGACATAATCGCGGGTTAGTTCTTCTTTGGGGTTCGTGAAGATATCAACGGTATTGTCGTATTCGACAAGATATCCCACTTTACCGCCTGCTCCAGTTGCTTCGGCATTAAAGAAGGCCGTTTTGTCCGACACTCGCGATGCTTGCTGCATGTTGTGGGTCACGATCACGATGGTGAACTGATCTTTAAGATCGGTCATCAGTTCTTCGATGCGTAGCGTAGAAATCGGATCGAGGGCAGAGCAAGGCTCGTCCATCAACACCACCTCGGGCTGAATGGCGATCGCCCGTGCAATACAA
>DATNQK010000565.1:0-11637 GCA_036704065.1 Stenomitos sp. | reverse complement strand
CGCCAGTAATGTTTTGCCCGTCCCCGCTTTGCCCACCAACGTCACAAGGGAAACGGAATCTTTCATCAACAAATCGAGGGCAAATTGCTGTTCGCGATTGCGGGCCTGGATGCGCGAAACCCCATTGTGAGGCAGTTTAGAAATGGGCATCGCTACACCTTGAGTACCGCTCACAATTGCCAGTGCAGTATGGGAAGGATTGGCACTATCGATGAGCGTAATCGCCTGGTTAGGGTAAAAGTTGCCCTCTAGGGGAAGTCCACCCTGCTTAAACAGTTGAGCAATGGCTTCAGTGCTGACATACACATCAGCCGTTCCTGTATACAAGTCGCTGATATCAACCTTATCAGTTTCGTAATCCTCGGCTGAAATGCCTAACACATCAGCCTTGATGCGCAGGTTGGTATCTTTACTCACCAAGACCACGTTGCAATTAGACTGGCGCTTTACCTCTAAGGCTACCGCTAGGATTGCATTGTCATTTTGGTCTCCTTCCAGTTCTACCGGAAGTTCCTTCAAGGTTTCTTGATGGCAGAGGGCCACTTTAATCGTGCCGCCGTTCTCTAAGGGAATGCCATCAATGAGGTGTCCTTGTTGCCGCAAATGGTCTAGCGATCGCGACACTTGACGCGCATTGCGCCCCGTCATTTCCGTGAGTTTTTTAAAGCGATCTAGTTCCTCAATAATCGTAATGGGCAGTACAACATCATTGTCCTCGAATCGAAATAAAGCACCTGGGTCATGGAGCAACACATTGGTATCGAGGACAAAGACTTTTTGCATAGAACCACTATCTTCCGTACACAGATCAAAGCCTCCCCGATGACCCAAGCAATGCATAGCACGCTTGCCTTTCTCAGGGGGGGATGTTTCCCAAGCTACCAGACTTTGCAGGTAGATGTGGCTAAAATTTGCCTAGATACAAGGTGCAACGGAGGTCATTTGCCTGCAATCCACACCGTACAGCAGATCTGAAACGGGTCTGGAAGATTGCTTTTTATGTCAGAGCGAAGTGAGCTAAAGACACGCTTCTAAGATTGAATTAGGTGCCATCAAAGCATAAGAATGGGGGAAGGAGACGATGCAAAGCCTCATTTTTAGCACAACGCTGCTGATGGGCTGTACCTTAAGCCTTGGGTTGGCGGTCGCTAGGGCGATCGCCGGGTCATCCCCACCTTTAGCTCAAACGACCCAGAACTTAGCCCAACTACCCAAAGGGGTGTACCAGTTTTGTAGCCAACCCGAACCCCAAGGATGGCAACTCGGAGAAGGGGTTTGTTTTTGGTTCCGCAAACAAGGCAATGCAGTGGTGGGATATTACGGCTACCCCCATAGCGATCGCCTGATCGATTGCGTCAGCGGTCAACTTCAAGGTCAAAAACTGTCAGGGCAAGCCTTACTGGTGGGCTGGGCTGGCAACGAATGGTCCGCTCAAACACAACAATCCACTTGGGACGACGAAAAATATTTCCGATTTGCCTCCAAAGCATCCATCCTTCCAGTTCGCGTGGGAAGCGAACAGGTGCAATTGATTCGTTATCCCCGTGTGTTGCTAGATCTGTCCCACTTTTACAAGTACGGTGCCAAAAAAACGCAGCAGATGAATCCCCCTCCCACCTCTTGCGACTTACAGACTTGGCGCAAGCAAACCCAACAGATGGGCATACCACCCGAGTAAACCCATAAACCGATGTAGCAATAGGCCGTAGGTCATAGGACTTAACTTAGAATCTGCTCAAATTCGATGAGATTCCCATCCGGGTCACGAAAGCAAGCGGTCAGGAATCCGCCCTGCATGAGTTCATCCTCTGGACGTTGCCAAGGGTTACTAACCAACTCCACGCCTTTGGCCTTTAATTGCCCCACAACCTCATCCAAATTGGCCACCGTGAATGTTAAGACAACCTTTGCAGCATACGGATCGTAGGTCGCAGTTGTCACAGAACCAATATATTCCTTCAATCTTGCTCGGTTCAGCAATGTGATTTTGGTCTCTCCGGTTTCTAGTTCGGCATATTCCTCGCTATCGTTGGCATAGCAAACTGTGAAACCTAAAACATCCTGGTAAAACTGCTTACAGGCCCTATAGTCCTGAACATTCAGACGAGTGTAGGCATAATTCAGCTTCATATACGTCCTCAAGGGGAATGGAATGTAGCAAGCAGCAGTTGAAATTGCAGTAACAAGACCTCAATTTGTAATCCTAGCGCTCACGACCTCTCCCTGTATATCGTCCATAAGGGTAGACTCTAAGTTCAAAAAATACCTACACCGCATTCCACAAGAAATGGTTATTTTTTACCTTAGAAGGGTATTAGACTGAAGGATATTTTCCGCCTGAATAATTGCATATATCCTGCATCCCTACACCAAAGATTGTTTTTCACAGGTTTCAAATTAGCCTTTCCTGATGCTTGGAAAATTACGTATTTTCATCGAGGCAATGATTATTTGTCGATGAAAGAATAGTATGTATAGCCGTTGGGGGGCCATATGGCGAATGATTTTTACGATGATGACATTACAAGCTTATGGGACTCTAGGTTCGAGCTAACGCACATACCTGAAGAGGAGATCCCACGCTTGGAAGACTGGTTTGCTATCAGCCAGGGAGAACGATTAATTATCAGCGGTATCGTTTTCGGGCATGCAAGGATAGAAGACAAACGTCGCATTTCCACATCAGCGGTTCAAAATTTCAAGACAACTGATGACGGCATCACTTATGTTGCCACAAAAAATTCAAAGTACAAATTGGGCAGACAGTTAAGCATAAACGAATCGGAAACTCAGTTTGGCAAAAGTACCTCTCACATGACGAGATGCCTTTAATTGCAAAGATCCTGCTCTACTGCCAAGCAGAGCATTAGAGGTTGAGCCTGGATGAGCGCAAAACTCTATCACAGATTGCTGAAGTTGAATTTAATTTTGTCCTAGGCCACACACGTCAATGGTAATCGCATCAATCACTTCAGGTCTGAAACGGAGACGGAGAAAGCTCAAAACGGCTGGAAAAAACGATGGCTTTGCCTTACCCATCGCGATCTTCTTGGGATTTGTCATGCTCTCGTTTGCAGGAATGAGCATTATGGTGGCCCAAAGCGATCGCAACACTGCCGCCCAAAGACAAACCTCTTCTGCTAGCATCTTGGTCAGCGATAGCGCAATGGCTAGAGTACTCTTGCAACTCAGTAATCCCAACAACGGGGTTCTTTTAAATCGGAACTACGATCCAATTGATTCGAAAACAGGCAGTAACTACCTCGGTGCAGATGGCGCACCGCTGAGCGGAGATGAAACGGCAACTGCAATTGATGAGTGGGCAGGCTATAACCCCAGCGTGAATTCCTGTTATCAACAGCTGGGATGGAGTGCACCTAACCTTGCACTGACAGGCACATTGGCTCCAGGAGAAACGTATACCATTCTTGCCTATCGCTACGATAAACAGAAAAGAACAGGCACCCTACTGATTGAAGGAAATTACAAGAACATAACGTCTAAAGTGCTGGTATCAATGACAATTGAGCCAGTCATGGATAATTTCCCAGGTGTTTTAGTCATAGATAACTGGAAGGGCAATAGTTCAGGCAAACTGATCCTTCGCGGACGCAGTATCGAAGGAAATCGAGGAAATATCTATTATCCTTCTCTGCCCTCTAGCAACCCAGCACTGACGGGAATCTCTGCCCCAGGAGACGCAACTCGCCCGAGCTACCTGGATGCAATTTATTCTGGCCCTAGTGACGGTGCAACTAAAGATACAGTTGCAGGCAAAATGTTTGCTTGTGGTCTAGCGCCTACAATGGCACCAACACCTCAGGGCACTAATCTAGGTGTTATCACAACCAGTCAAACATTATCTGGGGCCGCAGGAAGTATTTCTTATTATCAAGTAGATGGGATTAACCTTACAGGGTTTCAAACCTTAACTGTTGATACAACGGCTGGTCCTGTTTACATTTTCTATAACGGTCCCATACGTCTAAAAAATTCAGCCAAAATTATTAATGTTCGCACTGATGGTCAACCGCCTAAGGTAGGCGACTTAAGATTTATGAGTTCAAGCTGGACACCCCAGCCTGATGTGCGTCTTGAGAATACAACTTGTATTCAAAATGCATTTCTATATAGTCGATATGATGACTTGGAACTTCTGACCTCTGGAGCAGGATGTGCTGGCACCAATGCCAACTTTGTTGGAGCAGCATGGGTAGAAGGCATCATCAGTTCTAAAAACGCAGTCAGTAATAGAGACGTATATTACTGGGGAGATGACGCAGAAGAATTTTCATCGGTTCTTACTATCACAGGCACTTTAATGCCAGGCACTTCCGGCATTAGCATTCCAGATGATTTATCAAGCTTAGTTGATCTAATAGATCAGATAAACCTGCCTGTAAAATACAAATACACTTCTATCAACAATTGGCAAAGACTTAAATAAACACGAATTAAATTTCACTATTTAATTCATTTCTAGAATCAATAAAACCATTAAAAATAGATAAAAATCTCTCAATTTATCATATAAAATCAGCATTGACACTATGACAACAAAGGGGAGGCAAGCTGTATTTCCAAAATGGATGCATCGTCTAAGATCAAGACCTCTGAATCATCAACAAGGCTTTACACTAACAGAACTGCTGGTTGGAGCAATTTTAGGAGCAGTCGTTATTTTAGTAGCTTGGTCAGGCTTGATTACAGCAATGAGTGTGAGCCAAGCTGCGGAAGCAAGATCGGCACGGCAAGTAGAACTCAACAGAGCCATTGATTTTATCACCAACGAAGTGCGGATGGCCCGTGCGGTTAATGAATCGGCCACCTTAAAGGCCAATGGCACAACTGTCTCGTTGGCCGATGTTGCCACCAGTGCTGGAGTAAACCTGTCCAATCTGGGTAGTTATGGAACCATTAGCTTATATCTAGAACGTGACACAAGCCCTAATATTCCATCGATTTGTCCAGCGGGAGGGCCAAATGCAGGCGCTGTACCTCCTGCTCCCGCAGCGTTTGATCCAATTATTTACGACGTTCGGCCTAGCCCTAGTGGGTGGTTAAAGCCAAAAATGTTAGCTCGCTACGGTCGAGTCCCCAATGGCGACGGCACGATTAATCCCTGTAGCACACCCGTCTCAAGCGACCCAATGATCGATGCTTTATCGACCACAATGAAAAATACCCCAACTTGCTCTGGTCTGCTTTCAGGAGACGGTGGATTTTATAGCTGTGTAGAAGGCAAACAGGTCAATTTGTTTATCCAAAGCGACGTGAGCAATGTTGAAGCAAAACAGGTCAATAGTGCTGTTTCATCTCGAATTTTGGACATTCAATCCCAACCCATTGAATCTTCTGGTTGTGCTGGGGAATCGCAACTGAGATCTAAGTCGAGTGACACACCCAGTCACCTTACATTCTCGAACCAGAAATCTACACCAATTAAGCTTTATTGGCTAGATTTTGCGGGGGCGAGAGTGTATTACCAGGATCTTGCACCAGGGGAAGTGACAACAATGAACTCGTTCATTACCCATCCCTGGGTGATCACAGACCCTAGTCAAGTCTGTTTAGGGATTTTTGTCGCGGATACAGAATCAGGGGCAATCACAATGCAGTAAAAAATTTTGGCTGCTCAATAGTGAGCGATGTAACCCTGGTCTATCATCATGTTCAGTCAAAACATTGCAGTTCAGTGACCGCAGCAAAGAAATTCTAGGGCAAGATAAGGGTAAACCTGCCCATTGGCGTCTATGCAGTCTCTCTCTTTTGGCAAAACTCCTGGCGAACCATTTGGCGATCGCTACCGTATTGAACGACAACTTGGCAAACATGCAGGCCGCTACACACTCTTGGCCCGCGACCTCAAGACGCAAAACCAAGTTGTGATTAAGCGCTTATCCTTTGGCGAAGAATTTGCCTGGGAAGATTTGAAGCTATTCGAGCGCGAGGCTGCAACGCTCAAGAACCTATCTCATCCTTCTATTCCGCGTTATCTCGACGCCTTCGACCTAGATTTACCCTCTGGCAAGGGATTTGCCCTGGTACAAACCTACATCCCTGCTACATCTCTGGCAGAACAGGTCGCAACTGGACGGACATTTACCGAAGCTGAACTGGTGGAACTGGCAGCGGCACTCTTAGACATCCTGCGGTATCTACACGAGCGTGCGCCAGCAGTGATCCACCGAGACCTTAAGCCCAGCAATATTCTCTTGGGCGATCGCACAGGCAATAGTGTCGGTACTGTCTATTTAGTGGACTTTGGCTCGGTGCAGACGATGGCTGCCCAAGCTGGCGGCACCGTTACTGTGGTTGGTACCTATGGCTACATGCCCCCCGAACAATTTGGTGGTCGCGCTGTGCCTGCCTCGGATCTGTACAGTTTAGGCGCAACCCTGATTCATTTGGCCACAGGCAAACATCCAGCTGACCTGCCACAGACCGATCAGCGCATTCAATTTACAGACGAGATGCATCTGAGCGTCGGATTTGAGCAGTGGTTGCAAAAGATGGTGCAACCCAGCCTCAATCAACGCTTTACCTCTGCACAAGAAGCCCTACAGGCATTGCATCAACGCACCCAAACACAGGAGGCCTTAACCCCTCAACTGGCCCACACCAAAATACAGATCACCCGCACAGCAGATTCCTTAGAGATTCTATTGCCCCCTGCCGCTTCAAACCCCGCAGGGCTAGTGGGATTGTTGTGCATGGGCGGATTTGCGATCGCCTGGAATTCGTTTATTTTGATGTGGACTGCGTTGGCATTACGGGCACCGTTCCCGATCAACCTAGGGTTTAGTTTATTTTCGCTGCCCTTTTGGATTGTGGGTTTAGGGATGGCAGGCGGTGTCATCTTTGGGCTGTGGGGCCGCGTGCGCATCCGCTTGGATGCACAGCAAATCCGTCAAGACTACGAACTGTTCGGGTTCAAGCGAGCAACAACTCCGCCCAGTCTGCGGCAAGAGATTACAAAACTGCAATTAACAAAACCTTATTTCAAACGAGATTCTGATGGCGATCGCATTGAAGTAAAGCCCAAGCTTTTGATTTGGGCCGGCGCACGCAAATATGGCTGTTTTGGCAACGGCACGTTATCAGAACCTGAACTTGCAGGCTTGGCACAAATTTTGAGCGAATGGCTATCGCTGCCTATCCATCATGAATAAAAGGACTGAATCTTTCTCAGTTGCCTTTATCTAGCAATTCGTATCAGGATAGCCGCCTAGATTCCTAGATTTGTGTCTTTCGAGATATAGACAAATCGCTCTTCCCTTAACGCGTTGTAAAGGGTACATCGACCTGTAAAATAGCTCCATGAACCAGGAAGCATGGAAAAACGATTGGTCGCGCGTTCAAGAGATTTTTGGCGGGTTCTGTCGTCCTCAACGACTAGCCCTAGAAGCGCGACAAGGTTTTTCTAAGGATGGACGCGGCGCTCTATTTTTTTATCTGGCCTATCGGTACGTCGTTTGCACCTATGCCTGTCTAGACTGGATTAATGATTCAATCGACGAAGGGTTATTTAAAGACACGTTGCTCCAGGCCGTTGTTGCCTACGATCCCCAAACTCAAGCCATCATTCTTGTTAGCTTCGATGACCTTTTTTTGAGCGAAACCATGAACTATCAGTGGTTTAACGTCGACCTGCTGTGACGTGCTAGAAAGTGCTGCGTTGGCACTCAAACCAATTGATTGAAGTCACTCAGCACCAAACTTTTGGGGACTGAATATCTTCTAGCGCATGGAGCAACGAATGCCTATCGGTACTAGGCTAGTCAGGCTGAAGCCGCTTTTATGCACTGGTAGCCAGAAGTTCCTCAAGTTCTGCACGATCATCAGAAATCTTGAAAACTTGGTCCATTTTAGTCAATTCAAAAATCATCCGCACTTGGGGATTTAAGGAATAAAGAAAGATTTCTCCACCCTGTGCCTTGACAATTTTTAGCGTTGCCACCAAAGCACCAATGCCCGAACTGTTGATGAAGGTTACACCCTGAAAATCGACCCGAACAATCTTGTGCCCCTCTGCCACATAGGAGGCAACATCGTTTTTCAGCGCATTGGCATTAACATTATTCAGTAAACCTGAGGCGATAAAAACTTTATGCATCACCCTTTGAACTCCTAGCATCGGTGTGTAACAGAAGGATTCTTTGTAGAACCTTTCTGAAGAGTCAAGATCTCGCTTTGCTTAGGGTTCCCTGCTCAAACCGGAGATGATCTTCAGTTGAGACGAAGTAAGATGATTCTTCGCCATTGAATTTGAGCTGAATGAGTGAAAAGTCGTCTTCAAAGGCTTTAGAGCGATTGATATGACTGATCTGACTGAAGATGGATTCCAGCTGATCCGGTTGTGGTTGTGGCTCATCTGCCACAAGCTGCGCAAACGCTTCGAACCCCCACACTTGGCCATTGTCTTGCGGAATCTCGTAAACGCCATCACTAAAAAGATAGAGGCAATTCCCCTCACCAATTTCATGGACTCCTTGCTCGTAGTCGATTTCCGGCAACAGTCCAATGGCAATACCACCCGTACTGAGCTTTTGCACTTCGCCGTTGGCAGCCAACAGTAATGCGGGTGGATGACCTGCACAGGCATAGGTTAAGGTTCGCTGCACGCGATCATAAACGCCGTACCACATCGTGAAGTAATTGTTGCCTTGCATATCCATTTGAAAGATGTGGTTTAAGGCCTGCAATACCTTTGCTGGGACGTAATAATCGTCATTTTGCAACGACCGCGATCGCATCACGTTGAGGATTGAAATCGACAGCAACGCCGACTGCACCCCATGTCCTGCAACGTCGACTAAGTACACCACCAAGTGATCAGGATCGAGCCAGTAATAATCAAAAATATCGCCGCCCAAATCGCTCGACGGCACAAAGAGGTGGCGAATGCTCACCGTCCCTGAGAGGCTAGGCGGTAACAGTGCTCGAATATAGTCTGCGGCCTGACGTAACTCATGACACATTTGATCGTGGTAACGAGCGACCTCTTCTTCCGCCAATTTACGCAAAATAAACGTATTCAGTTGCGCACCAATAGAATCCAGGCACTTCAGTAAGCTGGCATCCCCAAGAAATCTGGATGTTGGCACAAATACAATCATGCCCAAGCAGGCATCGCCTCCCAGGATGGGGATCACAATCACAGACCGTGGCGTGAGGGCACAAGTTAATCCCTGAGCGCCTTCTACGGAATTGAAGAGATTTGCAACCAGGGTATAGGTGCCATGTGTCCAGAAATGATGGGCCTCTTCTTCACTCAAATACGGTTCGGGAACCTTTACACTCCCGACTTGACTATGCCACTGTTCCACACAGTCGATACCCTTCGACACAGGATTCAGTTGCCATAACTCGCCTTGCTCCCATGCCATTGCTTGGCCCATCACAGGCAACAAATTCGATAAAGCCTCTGCCAGAGTCATCGACTCGGCCAGCACCTGAACCACAGAATATTCCAGCTTATCGAGCAACTGACGGCTTTTACGTTCCGTGATCTGGCTAAACGAGCCAGACATCGAGACAATCGTATCCTCACGAGACATCAGCGGACTGATGTACAGATCCATCCAACCGATGTTGCCATCGGCAGTCATAAAACGTGCCTCTGTCCGCAGGTGTGGCAATTGACTCAACGCCATTTCATGAAGGGCATGGGCTAACTTCGGCCCATCATCAGGGTAGATGTAATCCAAAAGTGGCTGCCCAATCGCAGAGTCCTGCGCAAATCCAGTAATCGCAGTCCAGGCTGGATTCAAGAAAGAGAATCGACCCTCTAGATCTGTTTGAAAAATCACTTCCTGAAGATTGTCGACCACCAAACGATAGCGCTCTTCGCTCTCACGCAGGGCTATTTCCGACTGTGCCGACTTGAGAATATAGTGCAACCGTCGGCTCAACAACGGTGGATGCACAGGCTTGCTCACAAAATCAGCAACCCCTGCTTGAAATGCCGCATCCATATCCCGAGGTGTTTGCAACCCTGTCAGCATAATCACAGGAATGCGATCGCCAAATGGCAGTTGCTTCAAGCGTTTGCAACATTCAAACCCATCCATGACAGGCATTTGGGCATCTAGGATCACAATGTCGGGCTTACGATTCATAAAAGCCTCTAGACAAAGCGCACCATTTTCCGTTTCTACAACTTCATACCCCTCCTTTTGCAAGACCATACGCAAGATCAGACGAGTGGAGCGATCATCGTCAGCAAGCAGGACAACAAGTGGAGTACTTGAGGGGAAAGTCGCCATAAACGAGGCTTTATATCTTTAAACGTTCCGCGTGACAGTCAAAACCACAGCAACCACACCCCAATTTGTTCTTACCGATTCCTAGAACTTTGGGTACCAAAGATTAACAAAGGACGACTCCATTTTTTTAACAGAAGCACAATCCGATATTTTTTGGCATCGACTGAATGGAAAAACTGAGCGTCAAACACGGTTTACTATTTGTACATCCTTAGTAAGCCCGAATTGTGCCTCAGTGTTACACTCGGGCCTGATGCAACTTCGATCTTAAAAGGAGTAAGCTGTATAGATGCTGGAAGTAGCTTATATCTTGATATAGATTTCTTAAATGCTACCTTTCAATAAATTCAGCCCCTAGAAGTTGCCAATCCAAGAGTTAAGAGAATAAATTAATATGTAAACAAGTGTAACATTTGGTTTCAAAGCGTTAGGTTTTTGGGCTTTTTAAGAATAGTCCTTATTGAAGGATCTATCAGGCCATTCTTCTGTGATCAAATTCTATGGTCATGTAACAAGAGAGAGTCTTTCTGTGGTCGGCAAGCTGATAGAAAAACTCTCATACTCAGAAAATTCGAGATTTATGAGAATGCAACAAGAACTTGAGACAACTCGGTTAAACCCTGAGCAATTTATCGCTCAATTCGAACAACTCAAGCTGCAATCTCTAAATCGAAATTTTCACTTGCAGGTGCTCAGCCAACCAGATTCGTTAACAGAAGCGATGGACTGGTTCGACCAGCTCTACCGTCCCGAAATTCCTCTACGCACCTGGATTGAATTCCAAACCATTTTTGGGGAAGCATTTGACAATGCATTAAGCCATGCCCATGCAGGTTTACCAGCCGAAACACCAATTGATTTAGAAATTACAATTCTAGACCAGATCTTGGTTTTACAAATTTGGGATTTTGGACCTGGGTTCGATTACAAAAAACACATTTTGCGATTGGATCATGAGCCTTCCCTGATGGCAGAATCCGGTCGCGGCACCTCCATCATGATGGAGTTGGGAGATTTCTTTACTTATACTCCAACCAGCGATCGCCGCAATGTGTTCTTAATCGCGAAGTCTTTTATTGCAGAGGGAAAGGGCATCCCTCTTGTCTCAGCTTCCGGTGCAACGTAACACAAAACTGGTTAGTGGCTTGCCCAGCGTTGGCTCCATCGTGCTCACCCGCAAAACGTTCTGTAGTAAATCCTCTGCACTTGTAGCACTTTCCAACAGGGATTGAACGCGCGCTACAGACACACCCTGATGCAATTGATGGCTGAGGGGATCGCGACTTAGCACGACTAAGCTATCTTGGGGCTCAAACTGAACGGTGCCTCGATTTCCTTGGGGAAATGGATGTAAATCGGTTGAGCGAGC
>DATNQK010000564.1:0-1969 GCA_036704065.1 Stenomitos sp. | reverse complement strand
GAGCGCATTCGGTGGGAGAAACAGAACCCGGAAGACCAGGAGCGGTTAGCAGAGGACTTTACCTTTTCAGCCCCTAAGAGCGTGGCGATCGCCCTGCATCTGAACAGAGACCACCGATTGCACGCAGCCCACTTAGAGGCTGTCAAAGAGACCCTAGACCTGATTGAGGAACGCTATGCTACGACGCGGATTCAGTCTGATGGAGTGAGAAATCTAGTCCACACAGGCAACCTCACTATTGCCTTGATCAACCACCACACCTCGCGCTCCAAGGACATGCAGTTGCATACCCATGCCGTGATCATGAATGGGACGCAGGGGCCAGACGGGAAGTGGCGCTCTTTGCAGAACGATGCCATGTCCGAACATGGAGCAATGGGCCATATCTACCGCCAAAAGCTCGCGCTCAAAGTCCAAGCCTTGGGCTACCGCATCTATGAAACCAAAGATGCCTTTGAGTTAGAAGGCTTATCGCGAGAGGATATCGAAGTTTTTAGTAAGCGCACCGCCGCGATTGCTCGTGAGCTAGAGCGCCAGGGACTCGAAGCAACTTCTGAGAACAAAGCTCGTGCAGTGTTGACGAGCCGTCGCGCCAAAGACCGGACACAAACACTCGAAGAACTCCAGCAGTCTTGGAGAGCGGAGGCAGAGGTTAGCGGCATCGAATCCCCACAGCCTAAGCCAGTGGCGGTAACGCCCCTACGATTAGGAACGGCTAGAGCAGAACTAGATAGTGCTGTCGCCCATCTTTCAGAACGTACCGCCGCTTTTAGCCGAGAAGACCTGTACCGGACGGTGTTCAGTCACATCCAAGCCTTTGAAGTGACTGATCTTGACCGAGAGATCACCCAGCATCCTGAGTTAGTCAGAACCCAAGATGCACGATTGACCACTGTTGCGGCACTAGAGCGGGAAATTGCCACAGTCCGAGAATGGTTTAACGGTCAAGGACAAGCCCAGGCGATCGCTACCTATGAAAAGGCGATGTCCGAACTGAAGGGTACCGGGTTAAACGCGGGACAGGCAGAGGCGATCGCCGGAGTGCTGGCAGCAACAGACCAACATCTGATACTCCACGGTCTATCTGGTGTGGGTAAGACAACTGCTCTACGAGAACTGAAACACCAGATCGAGCAGTCAGGTCAGGCTATTGAGATTAAAGGATTCAGCCCCACGATTGAAGCAGCAGAGGTCTTGAAAGCATCGTTGGGCGTCGAAACCTACACTGTCGAAAGCTTGGTACGAAAGCCCATAGATAAAGTGACTCCGCATAAGCAGTTATGGATCGTGGATGAGGCGGGGATGGTTGGCGCTGACCAGCAGCTCACCATGCTGCAAAAGGGGAATGCAGTTGGGGCACGGATTCTGCTTGTGGGCGACCCTAAACAGAACCCCAGCGTTAAAGCCGGAGGCCCAATGCGCAGCCTTATTGCCCACGGTGCCACCACTTTTCGCATTGCTGACATCATCCGTCAACAGAATGCCGTCCAAAAAAAAGCCGTTGAACTCATCGCCAATGACCGCCCCCAAGATGCTTTGAGCCTATTGGTGGAGCATGACTATGTTCAGGAAATCGACGACCGCAGCCAGAGGGTTAATGTGATCGCTCAGGACTACCTTGCCCTGAATGAGAAAGAACGTTCCCAAACCCTGATCGTGACGGGCACCAATGCAGAGCGCAAAGCAATTGTGGCTGAGATTCGTGCCGGGCTCAGAGCAGAGGGCTTGCTTGGAGAAGATTATGAGGTTACGCAACTCACGGGCCGCTACCTCACTCAAGAGCAGAAGCGCCGCATTGAAAACTATCGGCAAGGCGACTACATCCAGTTATTGCGAGGCTACAGATCCACTGCACTCCAATCCCGAAAGCTCTATCGCGTAATGGGGCGATCTGAGAATGAATTGGTTGTAGCTAGTGAGGGCGGCAGGCTCTACCGCTTTGACCCCAGTAAATACGCTGAAAAGGAGG
>DATNQK010000563.1:0-10369 GCA_036704065.1 Stenomitos sp. | reverse complement strand
AAAATCCAGGTTTGCCACAATCGCCGCATCAAACGTCATCAGGTTTTCAAAGGCATAGCAGCAAGAGGGAAGACCTCTGTCGACTGGTTTTTCGGTCTTAAGCTGCATCTGGTGTGTAATGAGAAAGGGGAACTGCTCAATGGACTTTCTGGCAAAGTCTTGGCAGACCGTGGCTATATTGCTCAGCCGTTATTTAAGACTTTATGGACTCAGATAGGGATTGAGTTGCTTGCTAAACCCAAGCGCAATATGAAGAATAAGCTGATGCCTTTGATGGACAAGCTCCTGACGCGAAAGCGTTCCATTATCGAGACCATTATTGACCAGCTCAAGAACATCTCTCAAATCGAACATTCGCGCCATCGTAGTCCAGTCAATTGCGTGGTAAATATCGTGTGCGGTTTGATTGCCTATTGTCATCAACCGAAGAAGCCCTCCCTCAGCATCAATGAGTTCTTGTTGCCTGCGGCTTAAACCGAACTCAGGTTACTCTAAGCCTTCTAAAGCGGCTAAATCGGCAGCCTAACTCCTTCAGGTCTCAAGGTTTTAACCGATCTCGATAGTATTGATTGTCGAGATACTTCCTGCTGGAAATGCTTCTTTTTAGTCTAAACTCCAGTTTAATAGAACGAATTAAATGATGTGCTGGCATCACTCATCAGGGGGGGAAGTATTGTGATTTAACCCATGCTCTGTGCGTTGATTGCCGTCTTAGGGGGGTAGTTTAATTGCGAAAAGAGCGGTTAGGGGTGCGTCGGCAAAGTAACCGTAAATGTAGTACCAATATTCATTTCACTCGCAACTGAAATGGTTCCGCCCGATTGCTCAATGACCTGTTTTACAATTGCGAGGCCTAAACCTGTTCCTGGAATATTGCCCACATTGCTCGCACGGAAAAAGGAGTCAAACAGTCGCGCTTGATCAGTAGAAGAAATACCTATGCCTTCATCCTGTACTTGAATGATCACTGTTTCAGATTCACACTGTAATCGAAGCCAAATGGTGCTGTGAGGGGAGGAATATTTGATGGCGTTGGATAGCAGATTGATGAGAACTTGGCGCAGCAATACCTCATTTGCACGAGCGGTACAGCATTCAGCTTCACAGTCCACCTGAATAGTATGATTAGCTCCCATCCCAATGGTGATCTCTTCTACTAACTTGCGGCAAAATGGCTCGATCTCAACCAATGACATATTCGCCACTGACGCGATTGCTTCTGTTTTGCCCAATGCCAACACATCATCAAGGAGAGCAGTCATCGTTCTGACTGCGCTTTGAATGCGTTGAGAACAGTCAGATCGCTTTTGGGCTGACAAGTTGCTTTTCTCTAGCAGCTGCGTAAATCCAGAAATGATATGCAGTGGATTTCGAAATTCATGGGACACCATGGAAACAAAGCGCGTTTTTAGCTGCCTCAGTTCGCGTTCTTGTTCTAGGGCAGACTGAAGCTGAAGTGAGAGTCGCCGTGAGCGCAGTAGCATTTCCACCCGTGCTTGTAACTCTAGTTTTTCAATGGGTTTGGTAATCAGGTCATCAACAGTTTGCCACAGATGTCGCGTTAACAGCTTGACATCTGCCTGGAGTGAAATCAGTAGGACAGGCAAAAATACAGGTTGTTCTACTTGTTTCCTAGCCTGTACCCATTCCCACAAATGATGCAAGGCTGGACCATCCAGAATGCACAGGTCAAACCTTTCGTTGAGCAGCGGAACCGCATTTTTCGCCTGGACCACAGATTCTCCGGCTGCGACATCGTAATATCGTTCCAGGCACTCTGTCAGGAGGCGTCGGTTTTCTGTTTGCTCTACAAAGATCACAATTCGGTTCATCGCTTACTCACCCTCCAGCAATTCGGGGATACCCGTGAGGATACCTCGGAGTTGCTTGAGGGGGCTGCCCACCTTAATCCCATAACGGCTGATTTGAAATTCACGCAGGGTTTTCTCAAAATCGCTCATCCGCTTCTTCAGTACACCGATCACCCGTCTCAATTCACTGTGTATTTCCAGATAGCGTAGAAAAATAATATTGTCTGCGAGATAGCTAATTCCAATTTCAGTGGCCTGGAATTCTCCTGTAATCGATTCAACCTCGTTAATCAGCAGAACAGCAACCCCCCTATTTTGCAAATACTTACAAAGGGAATGGATGTGAGGGGTTAGGTCTTCCCCTCGGACTGAGAGCCGATAACCAGACACACTATCGATCATCACAATCCGTGCCTGCTGTTCCTCCACTTCCTGACGCACAAGGTTGGCAAATTCATCAGGGGTATAGTAGAGCGGTTCGATTTGCACGATAGACATCGTGCCGTGATTCTGCATTGCATGCACCGCAATATTGACGCCTTCAGCCCGATGCAATAGCGTTGCCTTGTTTTCCTCAAAGGTATAAATTACGGATCGCTCTCCGCGTGCAGCTGCCTCTTTCATAAACTGAAGCCCCAGCGTACTCTTTCCCACACCGCTGGGGCCGCTGATGATAGTGATGGTGCTGCGTTCAATGCCGCCGTGCAACAGTTCATCAATTTCTGCAATTCCAGAGGAAATCGTTTCTGTGACAAGCTCTTGCTCCAAGACTTTAGGGACTAATTTTGGAAAAAGCTGTATTCCCTGATTCGTAAGTCGAAAACTGTGGTTGCCGCTCCGAAAATCGCTCCCTCGGAACTTAGAGACCGATAGGGTGCGATTGTCGTCATTAAAGTTCAAATCCAGTACCCCGTCACTCATAAACTGTAAATCATCGTCGGGGGTTTCAACGCTATGCTCTGAAGTAAACAGAACCGTAATGCCTTTCTCGGTCAGAAATCGCAAAAATGACAATACCTGCTTACGAAACTGAAAGGTATCAGTTGCGAGGTAGCGAAACTGAGTCATCGAGTCAATGAAAATTCGATGTGGTTTCAAGCTTTCAATTTGTTCTACGATGCGCTGGGTCGTTGGTTCACGCTCGACTTCAACAGGTGAGAAGATATCATAGGTCTGTACTTGAGCAAAAAAATCGGAAGTGGGGCTCAGGTCAAGAAATATGATGCTCTGAGTGTCAATGTTCAAGTGTTCAGCTGTTTTTCCAAGCTGGTCAACTGTTTCTGCCAGTGTAATGAATAAAACGGGTTCGTCATTTGCGATTCCCGCTGCTAGAAAATGCATTCCTAATGTTGTTTTACCTGTACCCGGCCCCCCTCGAACCAGATAAGCACGCCCGGGGACATAGCCGCCATGAAGAACCTCGTTGAGTCCTGAAATTCCTGTCGGTAAACGATAGTTAGTCATCTACATGTCATCCCCCTTCATTCCCTAATACTATAGAACGTGATGTCAAGTGCCTGTTTTAATAGACTGGTGTGATGATTGACATTGCTCGATTTTTTCTTTCTCTACCCACTTAGACAGATGAGAAAGGGCTAAGAATTCCTTATACTCGTGCGACTGCTGCTACTCATTTGTCTTTCAAAGCTGTGGTGTTTAAGGGAATGAATTACTACCTAAGGATTTATAATCTATAGAAAGGAAAAAAATAGCAAAACTATTCCTAGTTCACTACTCGCTCTGGATTTAAGCAATTTTAGGCTTCATTATGGTTATGGATTGTGACGCACAGCATTAGCTGATTGAGACGTTCATATGCCTGAGCAACAGGATTGCCAAGAGCAGCTAGAGGCAGCACAAGAGCAGATCCAACAACTCTCCCAACAGTTGGCGACAGAGCGTGAAACTGCGCGGCAGATTCAGATGCAGTTGCAAGGACAGATTAAGCAACAGCAACAATGCCTTGCTCAACTGGAACTACAAGACGACACCTATCGAAATCTATTCGACTGTAATCCCCAGCCGATGTGGGTGTACGACCTGCAAACTTTGCAGTTTCTGGCAGTCAATGATGCCGCGATTACCAAATATGGGTATTCCAGAACAGAGTTTTTGTCCATGACTCTTGTCGCTATTTATTGCCAGAATGATGTGCCTCGGTTGTTGGCAAACATGGCTCAGAGGAACTCAGGGCTGGATATGACGAGCATCAGGTGGCATTGCCTGCGGGATGGACGGATTATTGCGGTAGAGATTGTCTCCTATACCCTAGAGTTTGAGGGACGACGAGCGGAACTGGTACTGGTACAAGACATGACCAACCGTCTCGAAATCGATCAGGCGCTACTCCGAAGCGCAGAACACTATCGCCTGTTAGTTGAACTAGCACCTCAGATCGTGTGGAGTGCTGATGCCGCAGGGCTGAACACCTATGTCAGCGGACGCATGAGTGAGTATATCGGGTTGCCACCGGAGCAGTTAATCAATTTTGATTGGCAAGCGGTGATTCACCCCGATGATGTCAAGCGAGTTCATGATCGGTGGATGGAGTCTGTGCAAACGAAGCGGCCTTATGAATTGGAGTATCGCCTGCGTCGAGCGGATGGAGAATATCGCTGGCATCTGGTACAGGCCACTTGTGTTGAGCATGACCCAGAAATACAGTGGCTAGGGATGAGTACGGATATCCATGAGCGCAAACAGGCCCAACTCGCTCTCCAAGAGCTGAACCAAGCACTAGAGCAACAAGTGACCGAAAGCACTGCCGCCTTAGCCGCCTCGGAAGCCCACCTGAATCTTTTACTGAATGCCAGTCTTGCTACCACCTACAGTTGCCAACTGAACAGGGACTTTGCCTGCAATTTTATCAGCAATAATGTGGAAACCCTACTCGGCTATACGCCAGAAGAGTTCCGCTCTGAGCCTGATTTTTGGATGCAGCGGCTTCATCCCGATGATGTGGCGCAGGTGTTAGCAGACATTCCAAGTGTGTTTGAGCATGGCATTCTCAAGCTTGAATACCGCATGCGCCATTGCGAGGGTCACTATGTCTGGATCCACGATGAGTTAACAGTGGTACGGGACGAGGCAGGTACCCCGATACAATTGGTGGGATTCATCAGGGATATTAGCGATCGCAAACAAGCCGAGCTAGCCCTAACTGCTTATGCAACCCAGGTTGAAGACCTTTACAACAATGCCCCCTGTGGCTACTGTTCCTTAGATGCTTACAACCGCATTACCCGGATAAACAATACTGCCCTGCGGTGGCTTGGCTGCTCACGACAGGAGGTGCAAGAACAGGTCATCACTCAGTTCATGCTCCCGGATAGTCGCCAGGTCTTTGCCCAACAACGTGACCTGCTGACGCAATCTGGTCAAGCCAGAAGACTGGACTATGAAATTAACCTGCTCAGCAGCGATGGTGGGCAGATGGCTGTACTGTTCAGCGACGAAGTACAGAAAGACGCCGATGGCACTATTCTGGAGAGCCGAATCACAATCACGGATATTCGCCAGCGGGTCAGAGCCGAACGACTTGTACAGCAGCAGCTTACGCAAGAGAACCTGCTGCGACAAATCACCGCGAGGATTCGTCAATCTTTAGACTTATCCACTATTTTCGCCACCGCTTGCAATGAGGTACAGCAGGCACTCCAGGCGGATCGCGTCGCCATCTTTCGGTTCACCCCTGAGTCCAACTTTAATGATGGTGAGTTTATTGCCGAATCCAACGTCGGCAATTACCCATCGGTTCTCAGTGCTCCAGTCCATGACCATTGCTTTGGCGAAAACTTTGCCAGACTGTATGCCCAGGGACGCTACTACGCTGTTGCCGACATTGAAGCGGGTGCTCTGTCTGACTGTCATGCCGACATTTTTCGCCAGTTTCAGGTACGGGCAACTTTAATTGTCCCCCTACTGGACCAGGAAAACACTCTATGGGGTTTGTTCTGTGTCCATCAGTGTGGCCAGCTGCGCCAGTGGTCTACCCCTGAAATTGACTTGGTGCAACAACTCGCAGACCAGTTGGCGATCGCCATTAACCAAGCCAAGCTGTTTGAGCAATTGCAGCAGGAGTTGAGTATTCGGCAGTTGGCCGAACAAGAACTAGCAGAACGGAACCAGCAGCTCTCTCTCAGCAACCAAGCACTGGCCCGTGCCACTCGCTTAAAAGATGAATTCTTGGCTAATATGAGCCACGAACTGCGGACTCCCCTTAATGCCATTCTAGGCATGACAGAAGGTCTTCAGGAGGGAATTTTTGGCTCCATTAATGAGCGACAACTCAGTGCCCTAAATACGGTGGAAAGAAGCTCGACTCATCTGCTGTCCCTGATTAATGACATCCTCGACGTCGCCAAAATCGAATCTGGACAACTCACGCTCACTTACAGCCCCATTGATGTCCAACAACTGTGTTCCTCCAGTATGGCGTTTGTGCAGCAGCAGGCTCTACGAAAGCGCATCCAGTTGCACGCTCAAATTCCCCAATCGCTTCCAGCCTTATTCGCGGATGAAGTCCGCATGAGGCAAATGTTGCTGAACTTACTAACCAATGCGGTGAAGTTTACCCCTGAAGGCGGTCAGGTGACGCTTAGTGTGGTGGTTTGTGCTCATGCAGAGGATCCTTCACAGCCGACTTATCTGCGTTTTGCAGTTGCAGATACTGGCATTGGGATTGCACCCGAAAATATTCCCAAACTCTTTCAACCCTTTGTCCAAATTGATGGTGCTCTCAATCGTCAACAGACAGGTACGGGTTTGGGCCTCGCTTTAGTTCGACAAATTGTGGAACTTCACGGGGGGCAAGTAGGGCTGACCAGCGAACTGGGAGTAGGGAGCTGTTTCACAGTCGATCTGCCCCATATGCGTTCCACATCCTTACCCAATACCCCTGAGTTTGAACATACTCGATCTGCTGTAAGCGATATCATCTCCAACCAGGGTCCTTTAGTGTTGCTGGCGGAAGATAATGCTGCGAATGTCGCGACGCTCTCCAGCTATTTACAGGCAAAAGGATACCGTCTTATGTATGCCGTTACTGGACGGGAGGCCATAAACCTCTCCTTAGTTCACCGGCCTGATTTAATCTTGATGGATATTCAAATGCCTGAGGTCGATGGATTAGAGGCTATCAGGCAAATTCGGCAGCACGCAAGCTTACGTGAGACCCCAATCATTGCCCTCACTGCATTAGTGATGAAAGGCGATCGCGAACGGTGTTTAGCGGCAGGTGCGAATGCATATCTCAGCAAACCCGTTAAGCTGAAGCAGCTCAATACTTCTATCAAGACACTTCTTGCTGACTGCAAACCTCAGTAAATTCCAACTCCCTACCTGACACCTTGTTATTCCTGTTGCTGCTGACAGCATCCATGTTTTCTATTTTAGGAATGAGGCATTTAAGTTACACCTCTTCTGTCATGCCTCTTCAATTCACTTGCTTGACACCTTAATCAACCCCTACATGATGTCAAAAGCAGGTCGACAGTGGGCTTCCTAACTATCTCCTCAAACCTTAGCATGGCTTAATTTCATCCTGTTTTCATTTCTTTGTGAAACACTGGATACGTTTACTGTCTGAACAGCGACTTAGAGCTTGGAAAGTTTTGAGTTTAACTCAACTGAACATTTCCTTGACTCTCCAATTAACTGGAGAGAGCAAAATTAAGGAAGCTAATTATGCTAATCCTGAATCTGTAGAGATCATGAGCCGAATCAACTTAAAAGCTAAATGTCTAGGGATGCTCGTTGCTAGTATCGCCGCTGTCAGTACTTTGCTAAACGCCTGTACTACCAATGACCAGAATCAAGCTCAAACGCCCAACGCACAAGCTTCATCTTCAATCACAATAGCCAATAACCCTCACCCTATGGATCATAGCGATATGAAGCGTGAGGGAATGAATGATGGCGATATGCACAGCATGGATATAGATTTGGGACCTGCCGATGCAGAGTATGACCTACGCTTTATCGATGCCATGATCCCCCATCATCGTGGGGCTATTAACATGGCAAACGAAGCTCTACAGAAATCAAAGCGACCAGAGATTCAAACCCTGGCACGGAATATCATCAAAGCACAAAATCGTGAAGAAAATGATCTAATGCAAAAGTGGCGCAAAGCCTGGTACCCTAAAGCGTCTGAGACTCCAATGACCTATGACACTCAAATGGGCAAAATGATGCCTATGTCGGTAGAGCAGATAAATAGCATGATGATGAAGATGGATCTAGGTGCTGCTGATGCAAACTTCGATTTGCGCTTTATGGATGCCATGATTCCTCATCATGAAGGTGCGATCGCAATGGCAAAGGATGCTTTGAATAAAGCCCAGCATCCTGAATTAAGGCAATTGGCGCATGAGATTATTGCTTCTCAGCAAGCTGAAATTGATCAGATGAAGAAATGGAGAAAAACTTGGTATGGGAAATAATATTAATCCCTAGTCGGGTAAATGCTGAACGCTCTCCTGGTCTTCATCCTTATTGCCCAACAGTTTTATGACTTGCTCTAGCCATCGTTCTTATTCTTCTACTTCAATGCACCGCATCTCTGGAGCGTTTCTCAGTTTGCTGCTTCTAACGGCGACAGTCAAAGTACTTGCTCATGGTGGGCATGGCAACGAGTTCCAGAGCGGAAGTCAGCCTGCTCAATCGGTGGGTGCCATTCATGTTGACCTAGACACTGCAAGACGGATGGGACTGAAGGTGGAACCAGTGTCCCAGCAACGGCTTGCTTTTGGGATTAAAACAACTGGGCAAATTGAACCTCTTCCCAACCAACAGGTTGAAGTCACAACGCCTGTCGGTGGTACAGTCATTCGGTTGCTTGTCCGTCCGGGAGAAACTGTAGCAGCCGGACAACCGGTTGCCATTATGACTAGTCCAGAGCTTGCAGAATTGAGAACAACAGCTTTCGACCGACGTTCAGAGGCGATCGCCACCGTGAAACAGGCACAGGCAGATTTAGGACTGGCCCAGGAAAACTATCGTCAGCAACAAACCATTGCTATAACTGACGTTCAGCAAGCTAAAACAGAACTCAGCTTTGCTCAAGAGCGTTATGAGAAAGATAAAGAACTGGTTGACCGAGGCGCACTTCCTAGACGGACTGTTCTAGAATCTGAAACTAAGTTAGCCGAAGCTAGAGCTGCACTCGCCAAAGCTGAGAGCCGTCTCCAGGTGGCAGAGGCAGCGGCACAGCTTAAACGTGCTCAGTCTGCTGTCGAGGTGGCTCAATCCCGAATTGCTCTAAGTGGTGCAACGTATCAAACACGCTTGCGGCAATTGGGCGCGAATCCCAATCAGGACGGAACCATTACGATTACCGCTCCCATCGCAGGAACTGTTACTGATCGCGAAGCGACAACGGGAGAATCGGGGCAGGATGCGGGCAAAAAGATCATGACGATTGTGAATAGTAGCAGCGTGCAAGTTTCTGCCAATATTCATGAAAAAGATTTGAAGCAAGTTCGGATTGGGCAACGGGTTCGAGTCAAAGTCAATGGTTTTCCAGATCGCACGTTTGAAGGATGGATTAGTGTGATGGGGGCGGTGGTTGATGGACAGACTCGCGTTGTTCCTGTGAAGGCAGAACTGGCCAATCCCAATGGGGTTTTGAAACCGGGCATGTTTGCTGAGCTAGAAGTGTTGACTGATCGCACAACCGCTGCTGTACTGGTTGTTCCTAAATCTGCAATTGTTGAGACAAACAATAAAAAGCAAGTTGTGTTCGTGCAAAACGGAAACGCCTTTCAACCCACTGAAGTTACTCTCGGTAAGGAATCTGGTGATTTTGTTGAAGTAAAAAATGGTTTATTTGATGGGGATAGGGTTGTCATTCAGCGGGCCACTCAACTCTATGCCCAGTCACTTAGAGGTGGCACGAAGTCAGATGGTGATCATGGGCCAATAAACCAAGCCCCTATGGTGAGTCAGAATGGACAGTTGCCCTGGTGGGTTACGGTTTCTGTTGGAGGAGTGATTGCCGTTGGGACCTTCTGGGCTGGAACCTTCTGGGCTAATCATCGGTATCGTAAGGTATCCATCCCCCGAAGCGATGATGGGGAGTACGAGTTGTCTAACTATCCCAACGGTTCTTCCGCCAAACCCATGCCGCATCAAAGTGTGATCGAGTCAACATCCAAACACCCTTCATTGGAAGTTGAATCTCCATCTCCGCATCAGCCACGTTAGGATGACTCATTATGCTGGATGCCATTATTAAATGGGCGATCGCTCGTCGTTGGCTTGTAATTTTAGGTGCTTTAATCCTGACGGTCTGGATTTTCCGCACGGTCGTCCAGATGCCGCTGGATGTCTTTCCCAGTTTTGCCCCACCCCAGGTTGAGATTCAAACGGAAGCTCCTGGACTAGCACCAGAAGAAGTTGAATCTTTGGTGACGCTTCCGATTGAAAGCGCCATTAACGGGGCTCCAGGAATCACTACTGTCCGCTCTTCGTCAGCCGCTGGTTTATCGGTCGTCAAAGTCATCTTTAATTGGGATACTGAGATTTATCAGGCACGTCAACTCGTGACCGAGCGTTTG
>DATNQK010000562.1:0-5070 GCA_036704065.1 Stenomitos sp. | reverse complement strand
TACACCAAAACTGAACTCGAACAAATAGGCCAGCATATTGCCCAAGTCACACTGGAGTTAGAGAAAGAAACCTCAGAGCACTTTAAAGCAGAGCATCGTAAGCAGTATCAAGCTCACCTCGATAATGCATCGGATGTGCCGCACCTGTCGCCGAAAGAATTTTCAAAAGTGCTCAAGTATGCGGTGGAGACCCAAGAACTCCAGCCCGTGTTAGCAGAGGTCAAAACGCGATTAGACAATGGCAAGCTATCCGTACAGGATCTCTATTTGCTCGTGTTCCAAGTCAAGGAAGAGAGCATCCACCAAAAAGTATTGAGCCATCTGTCAAAGCAGATTCAGGATGCCTCAAGCATCATTGCGATGGCAGTGGATTGGCAAGCGGAATGGCAAAGGGCTGAATATGTGGAATTAAGCCAATCATCTCCTTTTACGGTGGCGTTGGAAGTCACGATAACCGAGGAAGAAGACCCACGTATCCTCACGACTAAAGAACTAGCGACTCATGGGCGGAAACAAGAAGCACGCCATCAAGCGAGTCTGTTATGGATTGAAGCCTATCTCCAAAATGCTCTGCTAGAGGCGCATGAGCGATCACCCCTGGTAAATATCCCAACGCAAGTGGTGGAAGCAACTGCAACAGGGCAACAGACCTCCTGTGTGCTGATGCATCGGTACCTGAGCAAGCCGCTCAAGGATGGTCAGAACTTTGTGGGGATGCTCAATGATATCTGTCAATCGCTGCGCTGGGATCTGGCGAGTTATGAGTTTGCTGAGGTTTCTGAAGGGTTCGAATGTGACTGTCGTTTACAGGTTGGTGATGAGGTCATTGTTGGCAAGGGTATCGCGCCAGCGAAACAAAAGGCGAAGGCGATCGCGGCTCGACAGGTGATGGAAAAGTTACAGGCGATCGCCCGATGTGGTTAAGCGGTTGGGGTTCAGGAGAGAATCAGGCTCAATTCGTTAACCTAATAGCCTTAATTTAACTCTTGTTTCTAAGATGTGTCAGGTAGCCAGAGCTAAATGAATCCTTGGCCTGATTAGGCTCAAAGAGTAAGGTAAGATGAAGTAAAGCTACCGTATCACTATCGCCACAATCTTTAAAGACTTAACTTTTTTATTATTGTTTTCTGATTGTAAGAGTTTCCCAAGAACCAAGATTAGAAGACCATTTTGCTGTATCATCTATCTTGGAATAACCATCACCAAAACGCAACTGTTGAAGGAATCTATTCCCCTCAGATTCGATGGCAATTTTTTGACCATTTTGAATAACATTGTTATTTAAATCCTCTAAATCGGTTATTAATTTGTTAAGCTTATCTTCCATATTCTTGTTCATT
Organism: Stenomitos sp.; assembly: GCA_036704065.1. Taxonomy (GTDB): domain Bacteria; phylum Cyanobacteriota; class Cyanobacteriia; order Thermosynechococcales; family Thermosynechococcaceae; genus JAAURS01. Next base: position 3,730 of record DATNQK010000562.1, on the reverse strand, counting down.
AATAATGTCAACTCATCTGTTGTTCGTATTAGTTTATAAATACCCTCAAAATCTTCTGGAAGCTCTAATGGAAGAATAGGACATGACCCCTTTATATCACTAGATGCTTGCTGTTGTAGTTCGTTGAGATTAGTATTGTTCGCACATGCAGAGGCTTGCTGTCTCAGTTTATTGCTCTTTTCTGTGAAAAAATCATTCCATCTGTTTAGCACATCCATCTTCGGCATATTCTCTTCCTTATAAAAGTGAGGATTGAGCTGGACAAACTCGACATCATTTTGTAAGGAAAGATACTTGAGATGCAGTCGTGCATAGCTTTCTAAAGCATTCTTTTGCTGTTCTACGTCAATTGGATTAGGTCCCTCTGGCAAGGCAAGGGTATGATAGCTGGCAACTTGGACTTCGTAGGGAATTGGATTCTGTTGAACCTGGGCGGGGAAGTCCGCTAGCCGTGTCATGACTGATTCCACGTCTTTTGCTAAACTTTGCTGACAACCCACCCCTCCCCGTTGATAGGTCGAAATTCGGATTTCGATGTTTGCCATGTCTAACGCAGTTTCGCCTTGCCCATCTGTTGTGACTTTTCCCCCTGCCACTTTGCCACCATACTGGGCTTGTAGGGCAGCCGCAAAAGTCGTTTGTGCCACTTTGCTTTGCGATGTAATGGAAATGACCACAAAGAATTCACCCCCGGTTTGCATTCCTCTAACAAAACCATCGCCGTAGCGATCCTGAAATTTTTTCTCATTTTTAACGATTAAATCAATCGCTTCAGGTTTAATTTGTGCTTCTTCTGCTTGCATAAAGGCATTTTGAACCACACAACGAGCCAGCAAAAATGTAGCCTGAGAGTTGAACTTAGATTCTTTGGCATACTGAGCTTTGCCTGAGGCTTTAAATAGTCCATAGTGACCACTGGCTTCGATCGACATTCCTAAAGAACTGTAGAGTTCTTCCATGCTGTTAATCAGAATCAGGTTGTAACTAACAGTTTGTCCTTCGGCTTTGGTAGGTCCAGTGATCTCGCCAGGATTGATGGCTTTTCCGGCAATATCGCCAGTCAGTAGGTTAACACCCATTCCATAGTTCATTCCCGAAGTCCAGGGAATATTAATTGATTGATCCATTTTCCTCTACCTCTAATAGAAAACAACTCTAGTCAGATAAATATAATAAAGATGAATGCATTTATTAAGATAAATCGGCGGCAAAACTATTATTCGACGGATATAATCAGCTTAAGACCTTTTTTTAAGTGATTAATTATAATTTTCACCTGCCTAAACAGTGGTATTAGAGTATCAGATGGAATTTTATCCTCATAATATAAAATAGTGTGTTATACGGAAGGAATCCGTATAACACACTATTTTTGGGAAATTGAACCGAATACTATTCGCATAATTATGATTTAAGAGGGTGGGTCTGATGTACATGCTCATAATATCCTTTATTCTCTGACTACGCTGACTAGTTCGGTATTTTTTCGTTTTTCCCTTTCTGTTCCTCGATTAGCATTATCTCAATGACTTATGTTTAAATTTATAAGGCAATTTGGTAATCCTAAATACAGCAGATTCGGCCTCCATGATATATTTTTGCAAAGACTAGAAATCTATTGTACAAAGGCTTTTAGATGGCAGATATATTACAAAAGCCCCTGATCCAATTGAGTCTGTGAGAGAGCCCCTAATTCATGACCCGAAACATGAACAATCTGGGGATTAAGTTCTAAAACTGCTTTCAGGAAGGTATTGAAACGCATGGCCCATTTTTGTTCGATTATAAAATTGTCCCGATACTGTGATTATTTTAAGCTCTCTTAAATCGGTTCTAGTTCTTTGCCTAAACGTGATTGGGAATGATTTTTCGGTTTTGCGGCAAGAAATAAAATCTTGCAGACCTTTTGATGATTTATGCATTTTTTGCCCATTGATGCAACAGAAGCAAATTGGATTGTGGCTGCGGTTGTGGCATCTGTGATCGCCTAGGCCAAAACACCACTAGCCCAATAATCACAACAGCCAAAACTCCTAGCCCTGCAATCCACCAACGGTGCCAAAGGCGATCGCTCGTTAACGCCGCAGCACTCGAATCTTCTTCCTTGAGATTTGTTGAGACGTTCGGGGAAGTTTGCGGCTGATCAACGGAAGATGGAGTTAATAACTCGTCCGCCTTGCTTTCTGCGGGAGTGTTTAGGATCATGGAAAACCCTGGACCCTGATCACGATTGTTTTCCAACGCCTGATTCACCGCATTGGACAAACCCTTTAGCCCTGCGGTATCGCCAAAATACACCAAATGATCGCAAGCAACTTCCTCGATGATAGGTTGCGGCATTCTTCCTTCTGGTATTGTCTTGATACTCTCCACCAAAACAGCAATATCATTTGGGTTGCCCAGAAACGGAAACTCAATCGTTCTCTTGCTTGCCTTGCGGAGCAGCGCTTTGATTTTGTGCGCCTGCTCCTCGGATGTAAGCTGAATAATCGACGTATTCCCCGCCACAATTGAGTAGGGAATCCCAGGTGCATTGCTCGCCGCCAACGACTTCAAAAAGTCCGAATTTGGCTTCATTTGGTCTAGCGAAACATCGATTTTTTCCAATACAGTCAGTAAACTTCCCAATATTTTTGCAGGCCACACCACCGACGCAAGACTGTTTAGCCCCAGCGTTAACAGCGAAATCGCCAAATCTTCCACAGTGGCCCAAGGCGATCCCCCATTCGGTGTCCCCAACATGATCAGATGCTGCACCATGAGATTGCCACCTTCGCGCTCGATAAACCATCGCGACACCAGCCCACCCATCGAATGCGCCACAATATGCAACGTCTTCCCGTGATTCGGTCCTAACCCCACCGCAATCAATCGCTGTTTCAACAGCCGAGCATTTTCCTCAATCGATGTATTTAAGTTTTCGTAGTCGAAAGCGAGCACTAAATCGTAGGCATCGGCCATAAGTTTTTCCTTGCCATCCCCATGTACCTTAGCCCGTCTCACGCTCCCCACCATACTGCGCGTATCGCCAATAATTCCGTGGATATACAACACAATGCGATGAGCAGCGGCAACTCTTTGTCGCACAGCATCTAGCGCCCCCTCGTACTGCACCTGTAATGTCTCGTCCGCACCGACGACATCCGCCACAGCCAAAATCGGATACTCAAAGGGCAGCCCCAACTTATTGGAAAGCACCTTTTGGAACAAGATGCGAATTGAACCGCCCAAACTGCGTTTGCCCATACTCACGGGTTCTGGCAAACGCTCCAGTTTAATTTCCGTTCGGTTCCCCAGCGATCGCCCAATCCCTAAAGGTAAGTAAAATTCACCATCGTAGGCCAGGGAAAGTACCCGTTCGTTTTCAGCTAACGGCAAATCGGCTACCACCATCAAGGGTGCATCCGGCGTCACAGCTTGATAATCTGCAATGTTCGAGAGTTCCAAAACGCTTAGCCCCGGATCGGTGCCGCGACTGACCGTAAATTGCAGCGACTGAATGGTATCGGGGTTATCCCGTAGGATGGGCGGCAACAACATATTGCCTAAATCACGAGTCGATTGTGGGACTGTCGTTAGACGGGCCTGGGCTTGCAAACTCGGATGCGGTTCTAATACCAAATTAAATTGAGGAGATGGCAGATCAATTAAACTGAGGAATGTCGTTTGAGGGCATTCCAATGGCTGGCAAAACCGCAGTGATAGTCACAGAAACTGTAGAAGTGCTAGC
>DATNQK010000561.1:0-27091 GCA_036704065.1 Stenomitos sp. | reverse complement strand
CTCCACAATCAGCGGCTCCTCTTGCCAGTTGTGGCGATTCCAGACTTTAAGTCCCTGATAGCCACCGACCATCAGTTGTCCATTCGTCGGGGACCAAGTGAGACAAAGCACCGAAGAATTTTTAAAGTCAAGCTTCGCCACAAGGGCTTGAGTCGAGACATCCAACACTTCAACCGTATGACCTACATTGAACGCAATCAGCGGTTCTGTAGGGTGCCAGCACAAATGTTCAATCCAACAGCCCTTTCGGTTATGGCTGGTGAGCAGAACGAATTTTTGTCCTTGCAGCGCCCAAATCTGCACTTGACCCGACTGATCGCCCGTTGCCAAAAACTGACCATCTGTAGAGAAGGCCAATGCATCAATGGGAGCAGTCGCAACAGTCAACGTCTGTGGAGAAGATGAGCCATCTGTGCCGAAGGCCTGAATCATCAACTCCCCACCCGCAGAGCAGGCTGCTAAATAGGTACCATCAGGCGACCAAGCCACTTGGGTCACATATTCAGAAAGCTGATGCCGCCAGGTTTGATTCCAAGTCTGGCGGCCAGAAGACTTTAGACTAAACACTTCCGAAACTCCGCTTTTAATTCTGCTTCGTTGAGGTTGCGCCCAATAAAGACCAGCTCATTTTTGCGGGTTTCATTGGCGCGCCAAGGGCGATCGCGAATGCCATCAAACAGCATGTGTACTCCCTGAAACACGTAGCGATTATTTTCTCCCTGAACATTAAGAATCCCCTTCATCCGAAAGATATCTGGCCCTTTGCTCTGGAGCAAAATCCCTAACCATTCATTCAAACGCTGTCCATGAATGGCACCAGATTCCACAATGGCAACGGATCCAATGGTTTCGTCATGCTGGTGAGCATCTTCGCCCAAAAATTCTAGGTCAATCTCTAACGCCCGATTCAGGTCAAAGGCTTTGACCCCCAGTAGGTCATTCATTTCAATTTCTGCATTGCAGGTGCGGTAAATTTTGGTCATGGCATTCATGGTGCGGATGCGCCGTTCGAGTTCATCGACGGTTGCTGGCTCCACCAGATCAATTTTGTTCAGCAAAATGACATCTGCAAAAGCAATCTGCTCTTGGACTTCATCCGCGTCCCAGTGCTGCCAAATGTGTTTGGCGTCAACCACTGTCACCACAGCATCTAAAAAGCTCTGAGACTGCACCTCTTCATCCATAAAAAAGGTCTGAATCACGGGAGCGGGGTCAGCTAACCCTGTGGTTTCAATCACTAAATGGTCAAATTTATCGCGTCGTCGCATTAAGTTGCCAATAATGCGAATTAGGTCACCTCGCACAGTACAGCAAATACAACCATTATTCATCTCAAAGATTTCTTCATCGGCATTGATGACCAGCTGGTTATCGATACCCACTTCCCCAAACTCATTGACAATGACGGCTACTTTTTTGCCATGCTCGTGGGTCAGAATGCGGTTGAGCAGCGTGGTTTTGCCTGCTCCTAAGTAGCCCGTTAGCACCGTCACGGGTACTGCATCGGCGCTCATACTGGAAACCATAGGCTAGATCCTTTGTAATTTCAATAACGATAATCATTATCAAAATTATAACGGATGGGGCAAGAGACCTCCTGCAAGAATTAACAGGCACTGTTAACTTAACGGGTGAGAACGCTGTCAATCGCTTGTGTATAAAGTTTTTCAGAGCTTCCCTCTGAAAATGCGCGGAAGTCCTGCTGTGTCAATATTTCAATCGGTTTATCATCCAGTCGCTGAGCAGCGCCCTCGACCAAAGAACTCACAGTTCTCTGATCATCACCCCTTGCAAAGAACTCTTTACTGACCTCGACCCAGAGTTCAACAGCACAACGTCCCAAATAATAGGACACAGCAGCCTTTTATCACTGCATCGTTGCTTCATCTTGTTCCAACAAAGGGCATTGCAGGATTGGAAAAACAAAAGGAATGAATAAATTCTGTATATCTTAATACTTTTTAACTTTTCTTCAAGAAAGTCATGATAGGCTGATCTTGACAGTAGTGATTGCCTCGACCATGTTTGACTTCGAAAAAGCTCGATCAAAGTGGGAAAGCTATTGGTTCAAAATCTTTGCCAGGTGGCGCTCCTGCCCTTTAACCTGCCCCGTTGAGAAACCTCATCATCGACACGTTTTTTGGAGTTGGTTCGGCAGTTTTCTGGCGATCTCCATTTGTGCTTACTTAACAGCGAAAACGAGTTCACCATTACTGATGGCTCCATTTGGTGCCACTAGCGTCTTGATTTTTGGTGTCCCCGATAGTCCATTAGCGCAACCGCGAAATGTTATCGGCGGGAATATCCTGGCAGCCATGGTGAGTCTGATGATTCTAAATCTTCTTGGCTCTTCACCCCTGGAAATGGGTTTGGCGGTTTCAATTGCAATTGGACTTATGCAATTGACCAGAACGGTACATCCACCTTCAGGAGCCGTAGCTTTGGTGGTGATGATGACCAAACCAGACTGGCACTTCCTACTAACCCCAACCTTTGAAGGCTCAATAATCCTAGTGCTATGCGCTGTGATCTTCAATAATTTAGCTGAAGAAAGAACTTATCCACAACATTGGCTATAGCTCTGGCGCAAGGGAAGTTGCCGTCATGATTCAGCTTTTGAGTCGTCGTTGAAACTCTGATGCTTCCATCCAGCACTTCAGCACTGGCACCAAAGCAAGTTCCTGGCCAGAAACGTTTGCAAGATACATCCGCTTGCAAACGTATTTACTGGTCGTTGAGGATGAGAGGTTATTTACAACGGGTAAAGCGAGTTGTTAACGACCACTGGCATAAGTTGCCATAGGTTCCTTAATCCAGCGGATATAAAGGTGCTTGAAGGTGGAACGCAAAACGCGAGGTGCTCCAAAGTCAATGGGAACAAGCTTGTCAGGCAATTTCCAGCCCTGAATCGCAAGTTCTTCAGGGGTACACAGCGGAAAACTCAAGCCTGAGTCATGGAGGCCAAGGCGCTGAGCTGCTCGTTGCGTGGGCATCAATTGCGGATCGACGCCAAGCAACGCCACCATGGCACGATCTAACGCAAACACATCCGTAGAGGCACCCAATACCCCTAGCAATCTGGGTTCTCCATTGCTCGGCCCATTCCCTTCATGTCCGAGAATGCCATCCACAATGGTGAGATGGGGCGCAATGGTACGGGCCGTTTCTACCAACATCTCGCCAAAGCGATCCGCATCTTTACCCGCTTCAAGGTGCCACCAGGCTTTCATTTTGCCAGGAACACAGCCGAATAGGTTTTTAACCCCAAGGGTTAAGGTGAGCTGGACGTGGGATTTAACCTTGGGCAAGTTGATGATGACATCGGCATTCATGGCTTCTTTAGAAAGCCGTAAATGGTCGAAGGTATCACTCACGGTTTGATAGCGCGCTCCCTGAAATTCTACAACCGGAATCTCTAGGGCCTCCAGCATAGGAAGATAGCCATTGGCTTTGGCTACTCCAAGTGCTGAGCCAAAGGCTGGACCATCGCCTAAAAAAGGCTTGCCGCCTGCCTCTTTGACAAGCTGCGCCACAACTGCCACCACCTCTGGGCGAGTGGTGCATTCTTTTTGGGGACGGGCTCCAGTGAGTAGATTTGGCTTGAGCAAGACGCGATCGCCAGGGCGAACCCAGGCAGCCATACCACCTAAAGGGGCCAGCAGTTGCTCCACCCCAGAGCGGAGCATATCTGGATCGTCGTAACGCGTAGCGCGAATTAAAGAGACAGGAACAACTGCAGCAGACATTGAAATAGCCTATTACGACACTTCAGGAGACGAGGTTGGAGCATCGGACGGGGCAGACTCAGTTCCCTCCGTAGCGCTAGATTGCTTTTGCAACTCTTCCGCACGCTGCTGTTGGCGACGACGTTCACCTTCTATCAATTCCGCCATTGCCAGCCGAGCTTGTTGCAGCTTATCTAAGTTACTGCGGTAAAGTTCCAAGTCCTTCTGGATTTTACTGCTGGATAAATGCAGCGGTGCGGAGATCTTGTCAATGCAGTCGTTGAGCTTTGCCTCTTCAGCCACCAAAGACGCATCCATCGCTTCCAGAATTGCGTACAGACCAATGGCAAAAAGACGACTATATTTGAACTTCGAGTTGTTCGCGATAGCCTGGAACACACCAGCCAGCCCAGGGCCACCCATTTCAGCTGATTGAGTTACCCAGGCAACGAGCTCCTCTAAATTCCGGCCTTGAGAGATGTCTTTGGCCTGTTGCGCATCTGCTCGAAATTGCGCCGGATCGATCTCTTCTGCTGCACACAGGGCATTAAAGATAGAGTCTTTATCCTGAGCAGGTTCGTAGCCGTCCATGAAGCGATCAAAGGTGCTGACCACCCCAAGGGCAAAAATAGGGTCGTAGCGGAAATCGACATTGACTTTGAGGAGATGCATCTCCACCATTAGCTCTTCTACCACCCGCCGATAAACAGAGGCAACCGGACGAGTATGCGAGGTATAGAAAGCGCGTTTTGTATCAGAGACGGTACGGACAGTATTCACAACGCAAAGATGCTTAATAAACTCCTGCTATTTTCTCACTAATCGCGTGTTCACGACCACTCGTCACTGAATTGGGATCCAGATCTGCCCCTATTTTTTGCAGCTCTAGATACCAACGATCAAGGAATAGGTAGTCGTTTGAAGACTATATTTAAAGCCCAAACATCTCCATAAATTCGGCTTCTGAAAGTTGTGGAATGCCATGTTTTTCGGCTTTTTTGAGCTTTTTACCCGCATTAGCCCCAACAATCACATAACTGGTTTGAGCGCTGGGATGCTCGTTAATGCGTCCACCTGCGGCTTCAATGACTTCTTTGGCGGTATCAGGATTCAGGCGTTTTAATTTTCCTGTGATCACAAAGGTTTTACCCTCCATTGACTGAGACAAAAGGGGCTCTGAGGGTAAAGGTTGAGATTCTGGAGGCTGTTCTGGAGTCGACGCCGATGACGTCGAGGCAACTGGTGCTGGATCAGAAACATTGTGCTCAGGAGCGGGAGGCGAAGATGAGGAGCCCGGTGCAGACTGGCTCAGGTCTTGCACCTGTTGTTCTAAGGTGGCCACTACGGTCTTGGCAATTTTCATCGCTTCTGCAAGTTGGCTTTTTTCTTGCTGCAAGCTGTTGACTTGCCTCTCTAGAACCGAAGCTGTAGCAGTAGCAGCCTCCAATGCCTGCTCTAGGCGATCGCGCTCTTGTTGAAGGGCTTCGAGTTGCTGAAGGGTGGTTTCAGATGCACTGATGCGCTGAGTGAGATCTTGATTTTCTTGGGTTAAGCGTTGGATCTGGGGCTCAAATTCCCCCATGCGATTCTGCGCTTGGCTCAGGGCTACAGATAAATCCGCTTTATCTTGGCGAAGCTGTTCGATTTGGCCTTTATTCTCCTCCAAGGTCGCTGCTTGTTGTGCCAGTTTGTGCTCAAGTTTCGCCAGTTGCTCCTGTGCAGCTTGAACTTTATCGTCTTGTGCCAATTGCTGTTGCTGGAAGGTTTGGACTTGTGCCTCTAGGGTGGCGATCGCCGTCTCGCGTACTTGAATCGTTTCTGACAAGTTCTGATTCAATGCTTGCAATGACTCAATTTCCTGTTGCAGTCCCGTTTGAGCTGTTTCGGTTTGGGAGAGGGTACTGAGGAGGCGATCGCGTTCTTGCGTTAGGGTTTGAATATCTTGCCCAAGGGTTTTAAGTTGAGGCTGTGTTTCTTGTTGCCTTTGTTCTAGGGCTTGCACCTCAGTTTGAAGCTGAACAATAGTCTGACGCGCTTGTTCGAGTTCATTGAGAAGCGCGGTATCTTCTCCTGCTGCGGTTGCCGCTTCTAGAGCGGTAGCATGTGCCGCTTCTAACTGAGCGGTTAAGGTATCAATTTGCACCTGTTGTTGTGCAATATGACGCTGAAAATCTGCCCCTTGAGCCGTTGCATCTTCCCATTGTTGCTGCACTTGGGCCAGCAGATCTTGAGCGGCATCTGTGTCTTGGCGTTGCTGCTCTAAACTCTGAGCAATACCTTGCTGCTCTTGTTCTAACAATTGTTTTTGCTGCTGCAACTGAACAACTTGCTGCGTCTTTTCTTGCAAAGCTTGCGTTAAAGTTTCATGCTGCTGTGTGCGCTCGTCTATTGCAGCTTCTAGTGCATGAACCCGCTCTTGTGCGACCGTTAATGCTTGCTCTTGATGGCGATTGTTCGCCTCCAATTGACCAACCTGAGATTCTAGAGCGGCAATGGTCTGTTGGGCCTGAGTTAGGTTTGCTTCAACAGCACTCCGCTCTTCTATTTGCTGATGCAGTTGCGCAACAGATTCTTCGGCTTGGGCTTTCTCTTGTGCTAACTGCCCAACTTGAGATTCTAAGGCGGCAATGGTCTGCCGGGCCTGAGTTAAGTTTGCTTCAACAGCACCCTGCTTTTCGATTTGCTGATGCAGTTGCGCAACAGATTCTTCGACTTGGGCTTTCTCCTGTTCTAACTGCTCAACTTGGGCCAATAAGTGCTGATGCTCTACAGCAGTATTTTGGACTTGTGTTTCTAGAGTAGCGATGCGAAGGTTCGCCTGATCCTGTGCTGTTTGCAGAGCAGCATTAGACTGCTGGAGCACTTGAGCCTCTTGCTTTAGACTCTCGGTTTGGTGCTGGGAGGTTCCCAACTGCTCCTGCAAGGCGCTTTGAGTTTGGGTTAGGTGTCGAACCTGCTGGCGTAAAGTCTGCGCTTCCGTTTGGGCGTCGGCCAAAGTAGTCTCTAGGCGCGTCTTTTCTGTGTTCAAAGACTCAACGGTTGCTTGCACCTCTGAGAGTTGGTGTTGGGCCTCTCGCGCTTGCGCTTCAAGGGTCTGATTTTTGTCATTGAGGCGTTGCACATCCGCTGTTAACGCTGATGTAGTCGTGCGTTCGCGCTCTAAATCTTGGGCAACTTCAGTCTTGGCTTGGGTTAAGTCTTTCACTTCCTGTTCAAGGGAAGCGACGACTTGTTTAGCAATAGAAAGGGCTTCTGTAATACTGCGATTGCTGGAGCGCAGTCCTTCAAGCTGTTTTTGCAATGCGGCTTTTGCATCCTGTTCTAGTCTGCTTTTGGCAATTGCAGCGGACTGAATTTGAAGCTGTTTACTGCGACGTACACGATACCCCATGACAAGAAGCGATAGGGTTACTGAACCTCCGAGTATCTCTAACAGCGTCGTTAGATCAAAATCCATACCTCAATTGCTCCTCAAGCAGCGACGATTCGCCCAAATAACCAAATAGTCAATTCATCAACACGCAATCATACTTTTACAACCTCAAGATGCCTGTAAAAGCAACGCTGGATAGGCGCAGTCTCTATCTTATCGTTAGCTGGATTCTTTACTTCTTGATGCAAAAACAAGCTGCTTAACAGTAGAACGGCCTAAAACTGTATGGCGCTGAGCCCATTCTAGAGTGCGATCGCCAAAGGGGAACGACACCGCACACCCGTTTCATAGAGACAGCCCTCCGCACAATCTCCAACGAAGGTCAACAACGCTTCACAGTTTTCCTGTATGGCAAGCACTCATCAGTCTTTGCAGAGAATAGCAATTAAAAACAATAAACTTTAAAGTCTATTTTTTACAATTATCAAATCCATAAAGTTATTCAAGCTCCACCCAACTTAATTCGTGCTGACATAAAACGTATAATCTTCCTCCTTCTGACAGACAAGGCAAATTCATTAGGCAGATGTTTTTAGATTGAGAGTGCAATATGCTACTTACTTAGCAAATAAGCAGAAAAGCGTAGTTCCATTAGCCTTGGCGTTAAGTTATTCTTTTCTGCCTTAAGTTAATTTTCAATTTTCAGGAGTATTAACAGGATGAGAATGCTAGTTTCTCGGCTTAAAAAAATACAATTCAAAAAGTTTATGACGATGTGCTTGCTAACAGGACTATTATTATTCGGGTCTTCCCTGACAGCCTTTAGTCCTGCAATGGCAGCCTCTGAAAATGCAACACCAGGCAGCGCTGGTGGAGTTAATCCTGACCTGTACAACGAGAAAAACCTAGAGCCAGGGGTTGATACTCGTAAAACAAAACCAGGCGATATGTACCTTTACAGCGAAATCGATCCTCGATTTGATGACAGCGAAGCCCAAGCCAAGGCAGAATGGATGTCTAGAAATGCCAGCAAAAAGAATGAGAAGCAGTCATTTAACGTAGCTGAAAACACAAAGCGGGTATTGGATCGTTAAGCAATTCAATATGAATGCTGATGTGTTAGTCAGCTAACGGAACTATCAAATGCAAAAGTCTTGGTTTACGGAAAAGCAAGACGTTCCCCAGATGGGGGAACGTTAAGACTACCACTAAGTTGATACTGTCAACCTGGGCCTTGTAAGAAACGATGAGTCTGCAAATGCAGACTTTTTCGTATATAGCCCCTTTTAACGACTGACTGCAAGAATCGACTAATACGTTGTCGAAACCGTTGTTAGTCCATCAAACACAAAGCTTAGTTTATTGAGGTTGAATGACTCATTAGGCTAAGCTTTTAAGCTTTAAAGTATGCATATATAAATCACAGAAAACTCATGCAAGGATCTCAATATTTTAATCAGTAGAGGCAGTCACATCTAAATAAAAGAAAATCAGTATTCTTACGGTTGAAGCGGCACATTCTAAACTCTATCTTGAATTAAAGAGATAAAAAATTTGTTGTAAAGGACTAATCCGTGCGGCTAAACAGCGAAATCTGCTAGTCTTCATGGATCCATTTTTCAAGGGTTGAGAGAATGTTAAAAGTTGCACCATCACAACACTCACTTGCAAGATTACTGCAATGGTCTAGTAGTATTTGTGCAGTCGCCGGGGGTGTTATCCTAGCTTCTAATACATCTATTAGTAGCTACGGTTTCTTGTTTCTGGCTTTGAGTTCCAGTCAAATGTTACTCTCTAGCAAATTAACCGGAAACTTTCCCATGATGGTTTACGCAGCTTCATTATTTATCTTTGTAGACTGCTTGGGGATTTACCGCTGGTTACTGCACTAGGGTTATGGAAATTCAGATCCTTTCCCAACAAAGGATCTGCACAATAGTTAGTCTAGCAACCGTCAATGGTGCGTCGCTTCTGTAAAAAGGCACCACAGGATGGAGCTACCAAAGGATCAATGCAAAGCTTAGTGGGGACGAATTAGTTTTCTCCGTTCGGCTTCCATACATAAAGCAACCCGACTACTCATCACAGAATCATCAAGGTGGCCAACGTAGAGCTTATCTTTAAGCCTTTGCACATAGTTTTGAATGGTCTTTAACGACCCATTCATGTGCTAGGCGATCGCCCGATCTGTCATCGAGCTTTCACTGAGCAGCCTTAAGACATCCAATTCGCGATCTGTTAGATAAAGTTCTTGACGCAACGCCTTAGGCAACGAAAGCTCGTTGCCTAAGACTAGTTTTGCCCCATCCAAAAATACTTTGCGCCGCCTCAAGTTCACTAACTACAACAAATCCACCCTGATAGTGGTCAATACAGTGGGTTAAAGGTTTGAGGTAGCTATATTCACTGGTATAGACAAAAATATTCAGCGTAGGAAATTCTTGCAACACTTTTTCTAAAAAGTAATTCCGTGACTCGCACATTGCTCTCCTGTCACGGTACCGATCAGCAGATCAAAGACAGCCAAATCAACCTCTTCAAGGGCAAGTCGTTCAAAGGCCTCAATATAGGAAATGGCAATATAGCATTGGGCACTGGGTTCGAACTGTTATAAAAAAAGGCAGTTATTTTGTGCAACTTTAGATTGCTCTTCAATAATTAAAAAATCGAAAACTGAGCCCCCCACGAGGCTAGTCTGCATCTATAAGAATTGCTATATACATAAAACCATTAAGCCTAAAGAAGGGGTCTGAGTTAACTGATTACCGCCTTTCAGATGTAATGCAAATTCAGCGAAACCTTCCCTCCAAAAGATGTATCACAATTTACAACTTTTGAACGACGCTTCTCCCGCATATCTTGACTACGTTAGAGGTAGTCTAAAACCCTCTATGACTATAGCTTTGTAGCCAATCCATGCATAGGAGGGTAGACCAACATAACAAGCGCTACCCAAGTTAATAGGAGGCTGCACTGGTGAAGCTGTTGCAAAACATTAAGAAAATTCTGTTGTCTTTATCTCTGTCGTTTTTGGTGCTTGGCACTGCCGCCTGCGGCGGAGGGGTTCAAGCGACTCAACCCCCTACCTTACCTGCCCCTTCTAATTATTCTGTAGCTTATAGCCAGCTAGAGCGCGGCAATTCACCTGCGGGTCAAAACTTTGGAGATTGGGTAGTGAAGTCCTCTAAAGGGTTGCTGCAAGATGCATATGTTCGCGACAACGATAAGCTGGGCGTTGTGATTTCGCCTCAGATTCAACCGACCGAAGTGCGCAATCTGGCTAAAGCACTAACCGAAGGATTTAGACGCAATTTTCCTAATCGTGATTTAACAGTACTGGTCTATGCGCCAGACAAACATCTAATTTTGACCGCCAAGTACAATCCTGCAACTCAGCGTGTTCAGTATCAATAGTTTTTGCCCTTTGAGTGGGCTACTACCAGTTATTAGGAGACAGTGAATGGCTACCAGTGATGATTATAAGCGCCAAGTAATGAATGACTTGGCAAAAGGAGACTCGGATCTGTTGGGAGATTCGTCGAGGCACTCCGCAAACGAGTACGAGAATTTTGATGATTTTGCACACCGTTCTTCCCGTGAGGAGCGACGCAGCTTATTTGGCAAGGCCTTCCATCCAGACCGTCTACCCTCAACGCAAATGGAACCGGAATTGCAAAAGGCGATCGCCCAAATCAAACCCAATGAGCGCGATGATGTAGCACGAGAGTTTTTTAACCATCTCAAGAAGCGTGGCTTGAGTGATCGCGATTTAGAACGTCAACTGGGCTTATCAACCCATAATCCTAGTCATATGACGGCTGATGATGTATCAAAGCTGGCAGGCTTTGCATATCACAATCATCCTGATGTGTTCCAGGATGTCTTAGCTGATCAACCTGCAATGATTAAGTTCTTGAGCAATCCCATCGTGGGCGCTGCATTAGGGGCGATCGCTTCAAGATGGCTACATCGCTAAGTTGAAGGATTGAAGCTTGGCATCTAGAATGGCAGCCTCGCTGGAAGTCTCAATTTTCAAAACCTGTGTGTTGCTTGTGGTCATACCTCATAACCCAGCGCTTTCCCCTTCTAGGAGGGGATTTTTTTGCTTTGTTCATTTCTTGCTAACCAGCCTAGAAGACTAATTCAGCCATTTCCTCAAACCACCAAGGTATTTCGCTTCAATGACTCTTTAGACTCCTGATAAAGATCAATAGTGGATAAATACTGTGGTACCAATATTTTTAAATTCTGTGAACCAACCCTATTTGCGTTCTAGAGAATTACCTGGGGAGATAATTGAGTCATACTTTAGAGTTTGGCCAGTTCCAAAGGTTCTAAAAAATTCTGCGTCTGTAGAATCTCATACAGATTAACCCCTTCTTCCAATAAGCAAGCATGTCCACTATGGGGCAATATAAAAATTTCCGCATTAGGAAGACGACGCACTAAATCTTTTCCATCTGCAATGGAAGGCAACAACCGATCAGCACCGCTGGCAATCACCAAGGTCGGTTGTATCAGGTGTTTTAGCGGTAAGTAATCCAAACTAAACGACTGGAGCAAGGATAAGCGCCAAACCGAGGTATCTTTAGGAACTGAGCGCACGGCATTAAGGAGTGCCCATTGATCGCGAGGAGCAATTCGTTCTAACGCTGCTAAAACTGGCAATAGACCTACAGAAGAAGCCTCATACAATCCCGTTGGGAACCAGCGAATAATTTGCCCTCCCCATAACATCCAAGGCCGATGTTTGAAGGAGGAGGCTGGATTAACAAGAATCAGGCGCTGTACGAGTTGGGGAGAATGCAACGCCACCTTAAGCGCCAAACAGCCCCCAAAGGACTCGCCACACACATAGATCGGCGCATCTGAGTTACGGTTAATCATCTCGGCCTCAATCAGAGCCACGACCTTTTCTGTTAGTTCGTCCCAACCCGTTAAATCATCGGGCGGAATAGCTAAACAGCGCACATCAAATCCTGCTTCCAGCCCCTGAGTTTGGGTGTGCAAAAGCTGGCCTGTCCCATCCATTCCTGGCAAGAAGACAAACAACGGGAGATGAGGCCGCAACCCAATGGGCGATATAAAACAAGGATGGCTCTGAACGCTCATTCCCTTAAGCAAACCCCTGTTTGAGCAATTGATCAATTTCAGTGTGACAGTATTGGGTCAACTCGGTGGCCAGTTTACGGGCTTGTTTACCTTGATACTGTTGACGATCAACCATCGAAATGGGCTGAGGACGACCAATTAAAATCTTTACTTGATGATAGGTAACCACAGGATGCCATCCTCCATGCTCAAATAATGCCTCTGAAGGATCAAACAGACCTAATAAATGGACGGGGAAAGCAGGATAGGAGGTCTCTGTACGAGCTGCGATCGCCACAGGCAGAACCATCAGATCAGGAAGCGAGGTTCGGAGTGCAAGGTGCGCAAATCCCCGATGGAAGCGAGTCATCTGGTCCGGTTGGGTAAGCTGAACCATTGGCTGACCACCTTCTGGAAAAATCCCCACATTCTCGCCTTGCTGTAGCAAACGACTAGCCTGGGCAAAAAAATCATGTTGCCGCTGTTGGCGTTCCTCCAAGGGGAAACATCCCAACGCCTGCACAATATCGCGCAGCACTGGCACTTGACCCATGTAATGATGGCAGGCAAACCGAATGGATTGATTCAAAGCAGTCATTAACAGAGGAGCATCCATGTAGCTGCGATGATTGCTGACAACCAAAAGACTCCCTTTCTGAGGAATGCGATTTTGATACTCAACCGATACCTCTGTTCCCAAACCAGAAAGAAGGAGGCGAGAAAGAAGTAAGGGGCTTTGCAGCGTCATAAATTCCTGAAGCTGATCTTCCCCCTTCTTCCAAGCCGATATTGGATCTACTTGTCCATAGCCAAAAAAGCCTGTCATTATGCAGCTTAGCGTTCCTATAGCACTATATCGTCAACTCATTGCCACATTAGGCAGTTCGCACGAGACTGCAAAAGGTTCTAGCAAAATTCTAAAACCTTTTACAGGTTCCTTTCAAGAACAAGGGCAATTGTTACGGGGGAACTGAATTTTGTCACGTCCCGATGGTTTCAACCCAAACACCACAAACAGTTGCGAGCCATAGGTTTGGATTCGCAACTGCACCTTCGTCTTAGCGTAAAGCTTCTGAATTATCTAACAGGAGCTAGGTAGATTCACCTTGCGCTTACCTACTTAGACTCAACGCTCTCTTGAGACGACATTGGGTCAGCAATGTACTGAAAATTGGGTTCTGAATTCCAAGGCCCGCGCTCATCCTGCCCGTTCTGAGATAGGTTGTAGTAGATATTCACCGTACTATCGGGCTGAATATTGCCAAACAAAGGATCAGATAACTTGCCGAGAGAGTTCAACGCTTGCATAAACATCTCAGTATGAGATATCTCGCGTGTAAGCAGATGAACTAATGTTCGCTTTGTTCCTTCGTCAGGAGCCAATTTGATCAGCTCTTCGTAGGTTTGACGTGCCCCTGCTTCTGCCCCAATGTTAGCTCGCAGATCCCGCACGACATCGCCTCCCTCATTCACATACGCCGCAGTCCAAGCCGAACCCTGACTGTCAAGAAGGTGAGGGCCTACGCCTCTTACTGCAAACAAGGTGCTCTTAAAAGCATCTGTTTGATCAACATTCTTCGTATGCGCTTCAATTAACTTACCAACCATTTCTAGATGGCTAAATTCTTCAATCGCAATATCTTGAAGCATATCGCGAATGCCAGGATTCTCACAGTGAAAAGATTGGGTCCAATATTGCAATGCAGCAGTTAACTCTCCGGTTGCACCTCCAAATTGCTCTAGTAAAAGTTGAGCAAATTTGGGATGGGCTTCTGTCACGTTGACCGGCTGAATGGTTTCTTTTTTATGAAAGAACATCTTTCTCTCCTTATTGTAGTGTGGAAATGATTCAGTCTGACAAAATTCGCAAATTATTCCACACACTGCTATAGATCAGGCTAAGTCATGGCGACTTAGAAAACCTTCATCTTCAGATAGACCTCTATAGGGAAGATCAGTATATTTAAATACCTCAGAGGGTTGAGCCAACTCTTCTATCAGCCTTTAAATGTTACAAAAAATCTTTTTATCCTAGCCGTATTATAAAAGTCACCAATCCATAAGATTAATTCTTTAAAACCGAGAATAAAGATAGATAATCTAGTTAAAATCTCTCTTTTGCCAGAGGAAAAAATTAAAGTAATCTCCTAATGGCAGTCTGCCTCTCAAGTTATGGAACAGAACAATCCGCATTAGTGCGGAATCACCATATTAAAGATTCTTAGATATTTCTTATGGGCTGTTTTTATTGCAGCAGGAATTTTTCTGAGTCACTGGATGGGTTTACAGGCCTACACCTAGATGCCTTCCTAAGCAATTTTTGGAGCTAAGCAGGTCGATAATTTATTTAGCTTCCTAGTGTCAGTAGGCACATTCATCTTTCTGAGAGTAGTAGGGATGATGCTTTACTCAGTACTTTTCTTTCAAGTCAAATCTGGTGATTATAGTGAAAGACATCCTGTCAGAGGAAGTACCAAGCTAGAAATTCTTTAGATGGTTGCACCCACCCAACTGGCACTTTGGATTGCAGGGTTAAATTTTACATTTACAGCCAACTCAACATTTTAGGGCTCAGGAAGATAGCATCTCTACCTTTAGAAATACCTAGTTTGGCTGCAGCGAATCCATTGAATCAATTGACCAGACTGCGAACTGCCCCTGAGAGCATCTTGATGGTCAGGGACTCTACAAGTGAAGAACCCGGGATTAAAGCCACAGGTCGAATGTTGCAAAAGTCAGCCGCAAGCATCATCAACAGGGAAATGAGCTTGTCAGCTCAGCTCTCGAATTGACAGCCCAATACACTTGAAGGAAGTGAACTTACCTTAGAAAACAATGAAGTCCATATACGCATGGGTGAGAACCATCCCCCGAAAACTCTCAAGGCTGGAAAATCCACTTCATCGATCACATTAGTCGCTAATGGGTTGACGCCCAAGCCGGCTTCAAGGGTACTTCCTGTTTGAAAAGGTAGTCAAAAGTGTTTGGGATTCGGCTAAGCACAACCGAATACATTGGCATCCCAATGGGGAACGATGGTACGGCAAAGAAGTAAGGAGGTTGAGTATCACTCACCCAGCCTCACTTCTCCTCAGGCATTGAACACAAGCCTGCACCTAAGCCCCCAAACAGAACGGATTGAGATGCTTAGGCTGGGCGTGGTTGGCATCAGGCTCTAAGCAACAGAGGCTAGAGCAGCATTGAGAGTAGCGCTAGGACGCATGGCCAGATTGGTTTTCTCCGCATCGGGACGGTAATAGCCCCCAATGTCAACGGGTTGCCCCTGCACCGCATTGAGTTCGTTCAAAATCGCTTCTTCATTGGTTTGGAGTTGGTGGGCTAACTGCGCAAACTTGGTTTTTAGGTCCAAATTACGATCTTGCTCTGCTAAGGCTTGAGCCCAATACATCGCCAAATAAAAATGACTGCCTCGATTATCAAGCTGACTAACCTTAGCGGAAGGAGATTTTGCATTGTCTAAATACTGACGATTGGCTGTGTTGAGCGCTTCGGCCAGCACTAATGCATTTTCATTATTTGTTTTCTGACCCAGGTCTTCTAGGGCCACGGCAAGGGCTAAAAACTCACCTAACGAGTCCCAACGAAGATGCCCTTCACTCAAAAATTGCTGGACATGTTTGGGCGCAGAGCCCCCCGCTCCAGTCTCAAATAAACTGCCGCCCGCTAATAAAGGCACAATAGACAGCATCTTGGCACTGGTTCCCAGTTCAAGAATGGGGAAAAGGTCGGTCAAGTAGTCCCGTAAAACGTTTCCGGTTACTGAAATAACATCCTTGCCGGCTTTAATGTAGTCGCAGGTCAAGTGCATTGCCTCCACAGGCGGCATAATTTGGATGTCTAGACCTGTGGTTTCGTGGTCAGCAAGATAATGCTCTACCTTGGCAATCAGATTGGCATCGTGAGCACGGTTAGGGTCAAGCCAAAAGATTGTGGGTGAACCTGTGGCCTTGGCTCGGTTCACGGCTAACTTCACCCAGTCTTGAATCGGCAAATCTTTGGTTTGACACATGCGCCAGATATCTCCAGCTTCCACGCTGTGTTCCATCAGAATTTGCCCTGTTCCATCAATGACCCGCACAGTGCCTGCAGTAGGAATTTCAAAGGTTTTGTCGTGAGAGCCATATTCTTCTGCTTTTTGTGCCATCAAACCAACATTGGAAACATTGCCCATTGTGGTGACATCAAAAGCACCGTGTTTCTGGCAAAACTCAATGATGGCTTGATACATCGTGGCATAGCATCGATCTGGAATCATTGCCTTGGTATCTTGAAGCTTTCCATCTGGGCCCCACATTTGTCCTGAGCTACGAATTGCGGCAGCCATTGAGGCATCGATAATCACATCACTCGGCACATGCAGATTGGTAATTCCTTTATCGGAATTGACCATTGCTAGCTTCGGTCGGCTCGCGTAGGTAGCCTGTAGGTCGGCTTCAATGGCTTCGCGTTGCTCGGTGGGTAAACTTTGGATTTTGGCGTAGAGGTCGCCAAGACCGTTATTCGGGTTAACGCCTAGTTCAGCAAAGATATCGGCATACTTCGCAAACACATCTTTGTAGTAGACGGTCACAGCATGGCCAAACAGAATCGGGTCAGAAACTTTCATCATCGTTGCTTTGACATGAAGCGACAGCAAGATGTCTGTTTCTTGGGCATCTGTAATGGCCGCTTCGTAAAATTCGCGCAATGCTTTCACACGCATTACCGCAGCATCGATCACTTCTTGCGATTGCACTGCAATGTTCTGTTTCAGCACAGTGGCTGAGCCGTCTGAGGCAATGAGTTCAATCTTGACAGCACCTGCGGTCTCGATCACAACGGATTGTTCGCTGCCGTAAAAATCGTCTTTGTCCATGTGGGCTACATGCGATCGCGACTCAGCAGTCCAAGCCCCAACAGAATGTGGGTGTTGCTGAGCATAGTGCTTCACAGCAGATGCCACCCGACGGTCAGAATTGCCTTCACGCAACACTGGGTTTACCGCACTGCCTAGAACTTTGGCATAGCGTGCTTTAATTGCTACCTCGTCCTCAGTTTTAGGATCAGCAGGATAGTCTGGTAAGTTGTACCCTTTTGCTTGCAACTCCTGAATCGCAGCGACCAGTTGCGGAATAGAAGCACTAATGTTGGGTAGCTTGATAATATTGGCTTCTGGTTTTTGCGACAGTTCACCCAGTTGAGCCAGCGCATCCGGTTGACGCTGAGCCTCGGTCAGATACTCAGGAAAATTAGCAATGATGCGGCCCGCTAGCGAGATATCACTGGTTTCCACAACAATATGAGCCGCATCTGTAAAGGTTTTAATAATGGGCAAAAGCGAGTAGGTTGCTAGAGCAGGCGCTTCATCTGTCAATGTATAAACAATCTTTGACGTTTGACTGGTCATGTATTTCCCTATGCAATTTATTGTTACCTTGGCACTCTGAGTCGTCTTCGGCAAACCTTAGAGCATTACCACACCCATTGACGTTTTATTCGTTACCATCTCCTGAAGTTTGACTATTTCCCTAAACGGGGGGCATGCGTCAAGTCGCACAGCGAATGGTAACGGTACAACTGTGTGTCAATCGTATACCGTATAACCTCTACGGAAACGCTTGCAAGTCATAGCTTTAACAAAGCGGGATAGGTCACGCTTAACTTAACTGCTCACATTTATAGCTTGACTGGCCTAGGTCATCTTTCAATTTCTTCTTTAAATAAGCACTAAACCGAAAAAGTTTTTCTATCTGTAGACAAAACCGAACTATCAATTCACCCAAAGAAATCATATTTTATATGGATGAAATAGAGCAACATTATTGTCGCCTTCCAGCGATTATTCAGTTCAGTGGTTTCACAGAGGGCATTAGCATAATCATCAAATATTCTTGAAAAAGTAGCTTGGAAGCTTGAATTCGCTGAAAACTAACACTCCAATGACAACAGCTTTGATGACAGCGACACACTCGCTCCCAAAACTTGAATTGAGTCAGATAAACCCAGACCAAGACATTGGCAAATTCACCTTAGAAGAGGCATGCCAGTCGTTTGCCGTCGACACTCAGGATAAGATTCCATTTTGGGTGTGGTTGCTGGAAAACCCCAAAAGTCCGATTGCGCTACCGGGCAGCATTGACTTAAATGGACACGATTGTCTTCACCTACTACTAAACCGTGGCGTATCCGCCTTTGATGAAGCTTTTGTCGTGGGTTTTACGATGGGAAATTGCGATCAAGCGAGACCGTATCATTTTTCTGTGATTAAAACCATTTCCAAATTTCTCTATCCTCAGCCTTTTCAATTTGATGATTCTCACTTACAAGTATTTGATTTAGGAGTGAAGTACGGCCAACGCCTCAAGTATCGCAATATCCACCAAGAAGCGTTTGACCGATACCGAAAGTGGACGATTCATGACTTACGAGAGAAATACGGCATTCTCTTAAAAGAAATTCAAGTGCTTTGGAAGGGAGAGCAGATCCTGTTTGCGGCCTAACAGCAGTTACCCCTACACAAACCCTCTGAAAAACGGAAAGAAGAAACAAAATGAAACGAGTTGCGCAAGCTATGGTAAGAAAAGAAGAATGAAATAAAGTTTGAACTGCATGACCAATCCTATTACCACCCTGATCGAGCTACGTCGTTACTACGAAGGTATGATTGCTCAATCTGAACAACAAGCCACTGAAGCAAAAGCCCAGATTGTTCACATTGATGCCCTGTTGCTTGATGTTTTTGTACAATCCCAGTCGGGAGTAAATTCTGTCCCTACAGCTACTCTTTCTTCTGTACCCGTACGGCCTGCATTAAATCCTCACATAGAGGTTTTAGCTACACACCCTACACCAGAAATTCTTCCAGCAATCGAAACAGTTACAGCCCTTCCTGAAAGCACTAAGGGACGCAAGTCAAAGAAAAAAGATGCACTCCCCTTGGCGATCGCAGCATCGGACGCTCAGTTGTCTGCAAGTGAGGAGAATAAAACAGAAACAAGTCAAGACGATGATGCGTTAACCTTGTTGCCTGCTTATAGAGGACTCAATAAGTTAGAAGCGATCGCCAAAGTTTTAAGCGAACAACCAGGCCAAGTGATGCATCAAGATGCCATCCTGCAGCGTCTTTATGGACCGATGAGTTCTGCTCAGCTGAAACATGAAGGGCCTCGACTACGCGCCTCGCTCTATCAAGGAGTAGCCAAGGGATTGTGGCAGAAAGCGCCTCATCAACGCTCAAGCTATGTATTAACGCCCAGTCAGCAAGGCGCTCCCACGCAGAAACCCACCACTCCTGAGGTTTCAAAAGCCCTTGCGGAATCCTCAACGCCCGTGCGGAAAAAATCACAGGCAACGACCCCTAAAAAAACGGCCAAAGGATCAGTTCGAGGACGTTCCCAGATTTTAAATCTCCCCGCACCTTATACAGGCCTCAGCAAAATTGAAGCAGTTGCAAAAGTGCTAGGAGATAATCCAGGCCAAGCGATGCACATCGACCGCATTATTGAGCATCTCTATGGCAATTTGGCCCCTGCTGAGGCAGCAGCCGAGAAAGTGAGAATGAAAGATGTGATGAAGCGCGGCATCGAGAAAAAACTGTGGAATAAAGCCAAGGGCATCCCTTCCAGTATTGTGATAGGAGAAGTCACTGACGCGTCAGCAGCTCAACCTCTACCTCAGCCTAAGAAGCGGCCACTGCAAAAAGTGACGAAACCCAAGGCTAAAGCCCCAGGTCAAAAACGCCAACCCAAGCGCAAACAAGCAGAATTGGTTGCTTTACTGCGCAAGGCCAACATCAGGGTCTAGGAACACCGAGTGGCTCGGAACGCCAGTACAAAACGAGTGAAGGCGTTCCGAGAAGACTCTAATTTACGCTGAGTAGAATACTGAAACCAGATGCTTCATTCAGCGTCATGAAAGGATGGGCATCCATTCTTGCGCATTAGCCCAAGCATTGCGATGCTCGTCCTCCCTCTTTTATCCATTGTCCAAAGACGCTCAAGCCAAGGCTTCTGACTCGAAAGAGAGAAGTTAAAGCTTTGGTGTCAATCCAACTAGATACGGGAGTGGAGGCTATCGTCCGAAGGTATAAGTTGAGATGAGGTGTTCCAAATCGAAATGAAGCGTTTAGGCAAAGGAAGTCTACTGCATCGCCTTCTTAAGTGGCCAGCAGTAACAAGTTTAGGGCTGTTGAGCCTGACCACGATGATCGCAGGGGTAGCGCTTGCGGAGATGCCCCCTAGCGGAATCCAAGGCAAAGTATTGCTAGGCCCTACCTGTCCTGTCATGAGAATAGGTCAAGATTGTGGGGCGCAGCCTTATCAAGCTAAATTGGCAATTCTAAATGAGCAGGGTGATGTAGTGAGTTGCATCGAAACAAAGGCGGATGGTAGCTTCGCTGTGAATTTACCCCCCGGCAACTATCGCATTCAATCAGGCTCAGGCGTTGGCAGTCCTCCCTTTTTGAAAGAACAGCCCTCCCTTAGGGTTACACCCAACCAAATGACAGATGTTACGCTGCAGTTTGACAGCGGTATTCGTTAATAGGTTGGTGTGGCAGAGCGTGCCTCAGGGTTGGCTAGAATCGCTTGCAGTCCAGTTACTAAGCGACCCACTCCCTCACGCACTGTTTCCGGTTGCAGTGCTCCATAGGCAACCCGTAAGTAGCAGCCTTGGTTGAGGCCGAAGGTATCTCCAGGTAAAACGGCAACGCCATAATCCTGGATCAGACGTTCTACGACTGCCATAGGCGATAACGTAGTATGCGGTTGCACTAAAAAGTAAAACGCTCCTGTAGCAGAAGGGATAGTGCAATTTGACCGGAGGGCTGTAAAGCCTTCTAGCAATGTTGGTCTCACTGCGGCGATCGCCTGCAATTTCTCGTCGCAATAGGCACGCCCTACTTGAAGTGCGCCAAGGGCTGCAAACTGAGAGGCTACGGGCGGACAGATTAAAATGGTGTCTTGAATCTTTAAAATTGCATCAATCAAGTGTTCGGGGATAACCATATAGCCAATCCGCCAACCCGCAAATCCATAGGCTTTGGATAAGCTAAACAGCGAGATTGTATGTTGACTACAGGGGTCAAACTGTGCGGGAGAACAGTGCTCAGACCCATCATAGGTAAAGTACTCGTAAGCCTCGTCACTAATGTGGTAGATGCCGCGAACCTGACACAATTGGTTGACGGCGTGTAAAGTCTCGGCTGGGTAAACCGCTCCCGTCGGGTTATTGGGTGAGATGGTGACAATGGCACGGGTGCGTTCGGTAATCGCAGACTCAATAGCATCCAGTTGCAGTTGATATGCCGCATCTGTGGGTACACAGATCGCTTTACAACTGGCCATCGTAATCGCCATGTGGTGATTGAAGTAGTAAGGCGTTTGCAGAATAATTTCATCGCCAGGTTGGGTGATGGCCAGGATAGCGTTGATAAACCCCATGTTGCTACCAGCAGTTACGGCAATCTGATGGGTTCCAGCCAGTTGCAGGCGGTTTTCGTCGCTCAGTTTTTCGGCAATCGCCGCCCGTAATGGCGTAATTCCCAAAACAGGTTGATATTTATGCAGTTCAGGCTGCGCTGCAAAATGGGTCAGAGACTCGGAGATTTGGGGCGGTGGGCCATAATAGACCACCCCTTGGGCCAAGGAAATCGTCCCTGGATGTTTGCGGATCAGATCGCCCACAATTGGAATAATCGGGGACTGAACCCTTTGCATGCGGGTGAGGCGGTCAGCCAAGCTTGAGGTCATAGAACATGCAAGTTACAACATAGCGAGTGGCACGGGCTGGGTGGGCGGTGGAAAGGCAGTATCTAATGCCTGTAGCTCGTCAGGCGAAAGGCTAAGGTCAAGCGCGGCTAGGTTCTGCTCAATGTGGGCGATGCTGCTGGCTTTGGGAATCACAATCGTTGGGTCTTGATGCAACAACCAGGCGATCGCCAATTGAGCTGTTGAAACCTGCCGACGTTGGGCAATGCTCTGCAACGTAGGATGCCGCAGCAGACGCCCTTGCTCAACAGGAGAATAAGCCATGATTGGAATTTGATGCTGATGACACCAAGGCAGAAGATCCCACTCAATGCCTCGCCGCATTAAATTGTAGAGCACTTGGTTAACCGCAATCACCTTGCCTGCCTTCAGTCGCCAAGCCTCCTCCATATCTCGGCAATCAAAATTGCTCACACCATAGGCCCGAATTTTACCTTGGCTTTGCAGGGTTTCAAAGGCCTCAAGCGTTTCTGCGAGCGGTACAGTGCCACGCCAATGCAGCAGGTACAAGTCAAGATAGTCAGTTTTAAGGCGCGCCAAAGAGCGATCGCAAGCTGCAAGGGTACCCCGTCGCGTTGCATTGTGGGGGTAAACCTTGCTCACCAAGAAAACCTCTGAGCGACGGCCTCGAATCGCCTCTCCTACAACCTGTTCTGCTCCGCCTTCTGCATACATTTCTGCGGTATCAATCAGCGCCATACCTAAGTCCAGCCCTCGTTGCAGAGCCATCACTTCCTGTTGAAGCTGGTGGGTAGCTTCTCCCATTCTCCACGTCCCCATCCCTAACCGAGGGATAGATTGGCCCGACAGTAAAGAAATGGCTTGCATGGAGGTACCCTACTACTTCTTAATCAGGATTGACGATTGCAAAGGATTAATCCATATACAGCAATACCAGAAGCATTATCTTCTTCGCGAAGGATCCCTACTTCTAGATAACTCAAACTCGCATCATCCTTCTATTACGTTCTAAGACAATTCATTGAAACTTAGAGGCTCGATTTTGTATATTTAGCTACAGAACTATGGTTTTGCATATGGAATCAGTCCTTGCGTCAGGGTTATCGCTCAGTCAAATCACCTGTGCCCCTAGGCTTGAATCCAACACATGGGTAACGTTGTTGGAAAAACCTTCTGATTACAGTTTTGACGAAGCACTGTTGCTGTGCCAAGTGTCTTTTAGTGAATGGCTGGCCTGGGTTCCAGATTACGGCGAAGTCTGCCTTAACACATCTCAGTTTTATGTTAGCAATTAGCTGATTGGTGACTGTTCGGTTGTGGATAGTTGATCTACCAAAGTAAGAAACTCCCTCGCTGCATAGGGATAGTACTTTGGTTAGATGTTTATAGGTAACTGGGAAGGTAATTCAAACACCAACCTAAGTTATCAACCTTTTGCTACGATGCTTTTGATTACTCGTAGTCATTTTCCGTAGGAATTGGCGATAGACCCAGAGCAAGACGAATTTGAGTCATGAGTTACGGAGCATCTGCACGGGAGCATAGGGCACTGAAGTAGTGGTACTGAAGCCGAGTGTTCAAGTTTTGATTGGCAGACAGCGACCACAGCACCCTGCAATGTAAGATTGCACAAGCATTAACAAACTCACCATATTTAAGACCTGACGAATCAAAACTTAAGCGCATTATTTTCGATCAAGCAGTAAAAACTGACTGTTGCGCTCTCATACGTTCTGGCATTAGGTCTCCCCTGCATAAGAATAGTCAGTGAAAGACAGCAGGGTGAAGAACAGCAGGTTTTTAGAATAATCTCAGCAAGAATTTAGCGCAAAGTTCCCAAGTGAATTGAAGCATTGCCGTTTAATTGCGCATTACCCTAGGTGCTGTGCCAAGACTGGCTCAACAGTAGTCTCGGTCGGTTAAGAGGCGGAAAACAGATTTCCGCTTTGATTATCTCTACCTGGAGTTCTGTCGAAGGAAGGACGTCTCTATTACGACATTTTGTTTAGGTTATATCTACAAAGAACAAAGACGTAAGACCGATTTTTGACAGCAAAGACGGTCGGAGACTGACCACGAGCAAGATTTTAATTCATTACACTCATGACACTTGTGTTGCGCTTCACAGACTTAATGCGGGAAACGGTCGAAGCGGTAGATGTTACCACTTACATGCCCAGTTATGTCAATGCTGAGCGGCAGTTCATCCAGCTTCTAGAAACCGATAACTTAGATTTTCAAGTTAGGGGAAACCCCAGCATCACAAGCTGTTTTGAGGAGGCGATTACGTTTGCCTTAAAGGCAGCCTACCAACCAGAACAACAAGGCGCAGCAACGGATGCAGCACATTTATTCTTACAACGCATCCTGTATCGTATCAATCGTCTCAATTTATTCTGGTATGACAACCTAGAGAATTACAAAAACGAGAGATCGCTATATCTAAGATGGTGTGCAGATCGCATTGAGTCTGCCTGGCAAGCCTGGGAACTTCAGCAGCTCAATAGAGATACTGAGCAACTCAAATCCACTGATGTCAAGCAAGCCCTGATTGACCATAGTAATGCAGATTTAAATCCACCTGTCTCCGAGGCAAAGCGTTACCTCCGAGAAGAGATGACTTTAGAAGGCTATCGATACTTGCTATCGATTACATCCCTGGACGGGTTAGTGGAAGCGAGCCGCATGTCCAGGATTCTAGGTGGCTCCAGCAATGAGATTCAAGCAACCTTGATTCGGGTCTTGATGGAGGAATATGGAAATGGCCGCTTAGCAAGGAAGCATTCTACATTTTTTGCCAATATGATGGCAGAACTTTCTTTAGATACCGAACCAGAGGCTTATTTTGATCGGGTTCCCTGGGAAGTATTGGCAGCTATCAATCACAACTTTTTACTTACCGAATGCAAGCAGCATTTCCTAAGGTATAACGGTGGTCTAACTTACTTTGAAGTTGCTGGCCCTTCCATTTATACCGATTACTTGCTAGCTGCTCAACGGCTGCAATGTTCCAATGATGCGATGGGTTACTGGGAACTCCACATTCGAGAAGATGAACGCCACGGGCAATGGATGTTGAAGGAAGTGGCTTTACCTTTAGCAGACCGATATCCAGACAACGCATGGCAATTGCTATGGGGTTATGAGCAAGAAAAGTTTATGGGCGATCGCGCTGGGGCTGCCATGATAAGAGCGATTAAAAGCCATGAGCGCTGCACTTCCTAACAGTGTTCTTGGATAAACTCCAACGCTGAGTTTGAGTCTATTTTTACCGAGGTCTATTTTTTTTACCATCAGGCCATCCTCTCCATGAAAGAACAACTTTTAATCACTGAACCAAACCTGACTGATAATTCCCCCAATATTGTTTTTAGTTGCCCTGAGGAGTCGCAATTCTACGCTCAGTGCTTAGAAAAAATGGTGTTTCATTACAACACACCAGTACACACCATTGTAGAATTTGGCACCGGCGATGGCCTACCTGTCATCAGTTGCTTACTCAATACTTTTTTTACAGGCACAGTGCATGGATTTGAATTAAATCCTAATGCCTGTGAATTAGCACGTTTAAGCATTCTGCAAAACCGTCTTGATAGTCAATATATTATTCATAATCGTTGCTTCTTCGAAGATTCTCAGAAACTAAACGCCGACTGTCTGATTGCGAATCCACCCTACTTACCCGCTCCTGATAATGATTTATATATTCCTGCATTACATGGAGGCGTAGATGGTGCAAGTGTAACCAAAGAATTACTCTCCTTAGGCTATGAGTCTGTTCTGCTGATGATCTCTGCATATTCGAACCCTATAGACGTTGTGAATTATGCTAATGCTCAGGGTTATCAAATCAGCGATTTTATGATTTCTCCCTTAAAATTTGGATATTATAGCCGTCAGCCCAAGGTGCTACAAACCATTGCCAATCTACGCCAAAGAAATCAAGCTTTTTACTCTAAAAATATATATTTCTTAGCAGGTGTTTTGTTCAAGTTACATGCACAACCTAACTCAGACCTATCCAACGAATTCATCAAGGTAATGACTGCACTTTAAGCCTATCAATTTCTATTTCTCAGAAACAGACTAGCATTCAGAGTAAACAATAGAAATTGATCTTCGCTCAACCATTGCCTTGTAATCAATAAAGGGCCATATATGACCAACCTACTTTCTGCAATCCATGAGTATGGCCAAAGTATATGGCTCGATAATTTAACCCGCGATCTCATCCGTTCGGGCGAACTAAAGCAGATGGTGGAAAGTCCTCAGCAAATTTGGGGCATTACGTCCAATCCTGCAATTTTCCAAAAGGCGATCGCCCAAAATGCGATGTATGACGCTGATATTGAGGCTGGAGTTCGTGCAGGGCTTTCAGTGCAACAAATTTATGAATCGTTGATTTTTGAAGATATTCGCAATGCCTGCGATATTTTGATGCCTGTCTATGAAACCTCAAAGGCGTTGGATGGCTATGTCAGCATTGAAGTTCCTCCTACCTTAGCCCAGGATGGCGAAGCGACCCTGCAAGAGGCGCGTCGCTACCATCAAGCGATTGGTCGTCCTAACGTGATGATTAAAATTCCAGGAACGTTAAGTGGTTTCTCTGCAATTGAGCAGGCGATTCAAGAAGGAATAAACGTTAATATCACCCTCTTGTTTTCGGTAGAAAATTATTTGCAGGCCGCGCAGGCCTATATAAGGGGCCTAGAATCTAGAGTCAATGCAGGGCAAGATATTAGCAATGTTGCCTCTGTTGCCAGCTTCTTTATCAGTCGGATTGATAACAAGGTTGATGCAGTCATTGATGAGAAATTAAAGAACATTGACAGCAAATCTTCAGAGGAACAAGCACAGCTCTCTGAACTCAAAGGGAAAGTAGCCATTGCAAATGCCAAGATTGCCTATCAAAACTACAAGACTATAGTCAATAGCTCGACTTGGGAAGCCCTAGCCGCCAAGAATGCAAGGGTACAACGTTTACTTTGGGCCAGTACAAGTCCTAAAAATCCGAGCTACAGCGATGTTATGTATGTTGACGCCTTAATTGGCCCTCAAACAGTGGCAACTCTACCCCCTGCAACGCTATCTGCTTGTGCTGATCATTGCAACGTGCCGGAAAATCGCATCGAAACCGGAGTGGAAGACGCTTATCAAGTATTTGAAAGGCTTAA
>DATNQK010000560.1:0-6705 GCA_036704065.1 Stenomitos sp. | reverse complement strand
TAGCGGGCTGTTTCAGTAAATCCTCGGCGGTAACGGTAATCAAGAGTAAGCGATCATCGGGCTTCTCTAGAGGACGCAACCGCATCAACTGATCAAAGCTCCATAGTTCGATGGACTGCAACCCCCCTAAACTCCGAACACCTAATACAACGGCTGTACTGCAAAGCCCTGCCAGCAAAACAGCAAGTGTTTTGAGAGCCGTTTGCTTTTTTGCTGGAGTGACCAAAGATGCACCACGAGGCGCAGCAGTGGCAATCTCAGACTTAACGGGTTGCAAATAGCCTTGTTCGTACAGCGCCTTAACATCGACACGGGGACTTTGTGGTGGTTTGTGTTCCCAAAGGATTTCAAACACAGGGACATTTCCGATCCCCTTCAATAAATAGTTACCGTGGGCATGGAGGCTAAGGTCTTGAAATCCTAAGTTTCGCGTTAAAACGGCAGTGGCTTCGGAAACCAGAATTTGAGAGCCTTGGGCTAAGTCTGCCAACCGCACTAAGTAGTCCACTTCTTGACCGATATAGTCGCCATTGCTGTACAGTGGGCTGCCCGTATGGATTCCAACGCGCACCTGTAGGTTGCCGAGGGGGGTGGCAATTGGCGCAACCGTGTGACTTTTTTGCAGTTCAATGGACCAATTGAGGGCAGCCGCGACGGTGTTAAAGACCAAAAAGCAAGCATCGCCTTCGGTCTTGACGATGGTTCCCCCATACTGGCGAGCTGTATTTTCCACACGTTGACGGTGGGGCTGAAGAACCTGTTCTAGGTAGAATTGATTGCGGTCTGCAGTATGTTGGCCTTGTAAGTGCTGTTTGATGCGGGTAGACTCCAGCAAATCGGTCCAGACCATTGTGACCAGTGTGCTAGCGATCGGACAATCCTCGGGATCGGCTGTCTGTGAAAACCCCCCTAAGCTGTCCCAAGAGGGGGGAATGGCCATCGGGCTTTGCACAATGGCAGGTAGCCATGTTGCGCAGGGAAATTCGGATTCTAGCCCTTGGAGACGCTCTCGGGCTTCGCGCACGGCTAAGTGGAACGATTGCCCATGGGCAAAGGCACCTAAGAAAAACTCTAGGAAGGAACGAGCGACCACATCAGGAACAGGCTCGCGCATGACAATCATGTGGGGCATGCGTAGATCTGCTAATGCTTTCGCCAACCCAAGTCCATCGCAGGAGTTAAAGATTGCCAGTTGTAGCCCTGCCCCCAGTGCTTTGCGTAGGGCATACTTGAGGTCAGAAATGGTCAGTGCATTCGTTTCATTCAGCCATAACGACCCGCCTTCACCGTTGGCATCGGTTGTACTATGCCCTGCAAAAAATAGAATGTCCCATGCTTGATCCCAAAGGTGGGCGTTGAATTCGCTGCGAGAGGGTTCGACCAGCACCTTTACTGTGGCCTGAGGTAGCCCGGTTAACAGTTGCCGATCAGTCTTGGTATCCAGTCCTGTTTTAGCGCCCAGGACTGCCAGAATGTTGACCCCTTGGGTCATCGGTACTTGAGCAGGCATTACTTCGGTCATGGGGAGGCTAAACCCGACCTCTGCCAAGGGATATCGTTCTAGTAAGTCCCATAAGTGCCAGGGGAGTTTTTGAATGAGTCCCTGCTCGGTGACAACTAGCACGCGGATGGAGTCTTCGGGTCTGAGCTGTTCCAGTAATTTCTCGCGTACTGTGCGAAATTCAACGGTGGATAACCATTGATTAAAGGCTTGCTCTAGAGCATTTGCAGCTGCAACACAATTTTCTACAAAGGAAAGGTTGGTAGCTTGATCGGGTTGGGGTTCTAGACGCAACAGGGTTCCCAACCGCAGATACTGCGATCGCCAAGCCTGGTAAAGCACAGGCAATTCCGGCACAGGGGGCAAATATCCGACTTGTTCGATATGGGGCTGCTGTAGCCCGACCCCAATCTGGCAGATGACGGTAAACCCAGTTTCAAAGCTACCTTGGGCAATCCTTAAGATGACAAAACGGTTCATCCCGTGTCCTCACGTAACGGTGCTTAACCCTCGGGTTAAATGACGAATGTTTTTACAACCCGTGTCAATCCTGCCGCGATGACCACCTGAAACACTTCTCCTAAAACGCCAGAAAACTGTAGCTGTAGGACGGAATCTTGCGATCGCGCATGCGTCTGCATACAAATTTTATCTGACGCATCTAAGACTTGAAGCAGAAGCCCCTGCGGCACTGAGCGAAAATGCATGGGCGCAAAAACCTGAACACAAAGTTGTACTCGGTGGTCTGCTATTGGTTGAATCTGCACCACTAAAGGCAGCATCGTTGAGCCAACCTGTATCATTTTGCCTCTTGCCAGACCGGCTTGAGCGGTAGATTTTTCCTCTAGGGCAAAGGTTGCTGTAGAACGCCAACGAAACACAAATGGCCCAGTAGTGGGGGCCAATAAAGCTTCTGCATCCAACCAATCGTCGCTGTAGCGAGGATCAAGCCAGTTGCGCAGAACCACGTATTTTCCGGCCAGTTTAGAAGCGTGCTGCTTGAGCTGCGTCAGATAAGCCCCTAGCGCTTGCATCCCGTGCAGCGTGCTAATCGAGGTTTTCATCTGTTCGGCCTGAAACCAAAACCCCAAAAGCGAAACTTCCGTGCAGGTGTGATGAATCTTGACCGCCACATAAGCCAGGCGATCCCACCATGCTTCGGGGGGGATGTAACAGGTTGTTTCTGTTTCTAATAAAGGACGACACTCAATGCGTCCTATCTCTGAGAGCATCAGATCGGCAACATCAGTGCAACTACGAACACAAGGATTCCAGAGATACCCCTGCGTTATATCGCTGTCTATGCCTACAGAGGCCAAGAATTCGTGAACGGACCACACCGCTAACGTATTGTGCAACACTCGGCGAGCCTGATAAGCGGTTGGCTGCTCATCAGCAAACTGCTGTGCTGTCTGTTGTGCAAGCGTTGAGAGCGGAAATCGGACAGCAGCCGTGTTCGGATCGATCATGTAGCGCTAACAAGGGGGTGCCAGATTAGGGAAATTCCGAAGCAAGGGTTACTAGAGCTGCTCAGGTTGCTAGAAGTTTAAAGTTTAGAGCAATAGTTTTAATTTATTCCTAATTTCGTCTCAAATACCACAATTTTTAAGATGAAGGTCTATCGAAATGATAGAAATTATTTCTCGAAAAACAACATGAAAAAAAGGGCTATTAAGTCATAATAGCCCTTAAACGTTGAGAGTAGAAACAGAAATGAAGGGTTGCAACGCGCGATCTAATAGGAGGATGCAAAACACCCTATAGGATACCCCAGAAATGCAGAACGCCTTCACCAGAAAACACTTCTGTCAAGATGATGGCCAAGAAGCCAAGCATCGCAAGACGCCCATTCCAGATTTCTGCTTGTGGGGTAAATCCAAAGATCCAAGCATTGCGATTTTCGGTTTGAACTTGTGCTTTTTCCATGGTGCGTGCTGTCCTTGAACTATCGCTACATGAACCAATGTAACGAACTTTAGAAGTTTTGTGCAACGTTTTGTTAAGATATGCCCATTTAAGTAGGATTTGATCAGTTCGCTTACACCTAAAGGGTGATTTAAGGTATGCTCTCATGACAAAAAACCGCTGATTGCTGGTTGGCAATCGCGGTTTTTTAAGGATCATTTGCGCAGTAGCTTAGCTACCGGGGGATTAGTTGCAACTTTAAAGCGATGACCCTAGGCCCGCATAAGCGCCATAGAAAAATAAGCCGACCACGACTAAAACGCTAGTGCCAGCTACAGTTGCCACAATCCACAACGGAATTCGTCCACTTTCAGACACAGATGTTTCCTCCTCTCAGATTCTTATAAAGTTTTTAGCTGTCCTTCTCATTGATCGATAGGGGGCAGTGGTTTAACCCAGGTTAGGTGTTCATCAACTGCAATCTTGGATCCTAGGGACAGGCTCAAACAAGGTCTAATTGAAAAAGTAGCTTGAGAACAACAGTGCGAGCACAAAAATCAACAGCAGCCCGAGATAAAGGGACGTACGGTTTAGCTCGACAGGCTGGTTGTTGGGATTTTTTTCAGCCATTATGGTCTCCTAACGATGAATAAACTGCATGGCTGCGATCGCACCAATGAAAAAAACGGTCGGAACCGCCAACGCGTGTACCGATAACCAGCGGACTGTGAAAATGGGATATGAAATAGGTTGATTGGGATTATTAGTGGCCATAGCGTCTCATTAAAGTCCTTTTGTAAAGTCTTCGATTTGAGTTTTCCCAGCGTAGCGATCCGTCACGAGGGGTACTTCCTGACGCGCTTGCTCAAAATATTGATCGGGACGAGGGGTGCCGAACACGTCATAGGCTAGCCCAGTGCTCACAAACAGCCACCCAGCAATAAATAATGCTGGAATCGTGATGCTGTGAATGACCCAATAACGAATACTCGTTACAATGTCTCCAAACGGTCTCTCTCCAGTAGTACCAGCCAATTGAGTTACCTCCTGTCAACACAGATAAACAGAAAAACTATCTCCCATAGAGGTCTAAATCGACCTCTGCCCATCGGAGACCACCTAACTGCACGCTACTGATCATACGAAACAACAGAAAGTCCCACAAGTGAATCTTCTTTGAACGGGGATCAGTAGCATACAAACTGATGCGAGCTCCTACCCGACGTAACGCAGCAGGACGCCGGATTGACCCATTACAAACCCCTGATTAGGGCTTGAAAATTGAACCCGATATAGGTTTGATCCTACTTTGTTGACGCTGCGATCTTTTTGCCAGGTCTTGCCGCCATCGGAACTGCACAATAAATTGCCGCTGCCGCCTGTAATCCATAGTTCATTGGGGGTGCGGTAGGCCAGGTCTAAAAGACCAATCCCAACGGAGCGATCTGGAGTCACGGGCTCATCCCACTCGTTGTTGTCATTGCTGAACTGTACCTGACCGCCTCTGGCTAACATCCATAGATGACCATCGGGTGCAAATCCCATGTTCTGCACACGGCGTGAGCTATTGCGGTTATGGGGTTCCCATGCAGGCTGACCTGGGTTCCAGATGGAATAAAAACTGCCTCGAGACGAAACGGCGACATAGGTTCCGTCGGGGGAGCGGTTCACGTTTCTAAGAACACCGAAGGCTTCTTGCACCGTTGCATTCCAGTGCCGACCCATATCCTCTGTTTTGTAAATAGCTCCCACATCTGTGGTCAGTTCCGCTGATTGAGGCCCTACCGCCACAATTTTGGCAGGCTTACCAGGTAGCTTGGCACTGAGGGGGATATTAGACCAAGACTGACCGCCATCTTCGGTGTGTAAAAGAATGGAGGGTTCGCCAATCAGCCATCCCTCATTGCCTGAGAAGCTCACCGCATTAAAGCGATAATCGGTATCGCCTAAGGCAAGCACCCGAGGTTCCCAAGTTTTGCCGCCATCAAAGGTTTCCATTAGGGTAGACCGTGTTCCGGTCAGCCACCCGTGGTTTTGATCTGACGTAAAGCCAACATCTAAAACCGTTGCATCGGTGGGGAGCTGAACCAGTTCCCAAGGGCTGCTTTCAACAGACGGCAGAAAAGAGCAGGCCGTGCAACAGAGCAGTACGGCACACCCAACCAAAAACTGGCGTAAAAATTTAGGCAGCAAATGCATCATAAACACACAATAATTTGTCTATAAACACGTTTATTCTTTTATCTGGATTTACGAGGACAGCCACTTAGGGAAGCTATCTCTACAACAGGCGATCGCATCGCTGAAATAGCAGCACAGCCCACACGACGGGTTAGCCTAATCCATAAAAACTCAGCAGCAATAATACAAAAAATCCCAAAACGCCAAAGATTAAAAGGTTTTTCTGTCCAGGTGTAAGGGTGTTGACCCCAATACCGTAGTTCAGATTTTCCTTAAAACCAGAGGGGGAATTGACGGGGCCGATATTTTGAAAACGAGACGCGGATGCGCTGCACACAGGGCAGGTCCAATTCGAGGGGAGGTCTTCAAAGGCAGTCCCCGCAGGGACTTGACGACTATCTCCTTTGGCTGGCTCGTAGACATAGCCACAAACACGACACTCGTAGCGATCTAAGGACTGCGGTGCCGACATCTCAGAAGCCATAACAGTTTTAGAGTTATCTTAAAACAGTGTAAATTATTATGACATAAAACCTTACGGCCTTAACTTTGGATTTGTTGAGTGGGGTGCGTTTAATAGTGCAGCGGTGTCCTTTATGCTGGAGTTGAGCCGTTACCCCTAGGACGCAGTTCAGAGGGAAGGGTTGTTTACTATAGTCTGGATGGGAAAATCATGGGCGGAGAAATTTTTAATGCAGCTATTTTGCCATTTGTCCTAGTCTTGGTTGGACTGGGATTAGGCTACCTCCTGTTAAAGCTCACGGGTGAAGATGGCTCCCGCGAACCCGACTAAGCAATCTCTCGCATAAGCATTATGTAATGGGGTCGCTTATTGGCAGGCATAAAGCATTGGAGGGTTGTACCAACTGAGGTGCAACCCTTTTGCTTAAAGCGCGAAACACGGTTAGCTAAAACGTCGTGGAAATTGCTTCGACGGGGCAGGTGGGAACACACTGTTCGCAAACGATACAGCGAGTTCGCGTAAAGTTCAGCAGGAAGGTTTTGGGATCTAGCGAGAGGGCTTCGGTGGGGCACACGCCAGTACACAGTCCACAATGAACACAAACGTCTTCATCAATTAAGATTTCGCGATTGGCGAGAGACACTGCAATATCTTG
>DATNQK010000559.1:0-11093 GCA_036704065.1 Stenomitos sp. | reverse complement strand
CAATGGCCCGATCAAAGCCTTCCCACATGGCTTGAATTTGGGCTTCGCTGAGCGCTAAAGACTGACCCGCTACCATATCGCCACTGCATAAAACCAAGTCGGGTTGCCATTGTGGGATGAGGGCGATCGCCTGATGGACTTCGGGTTCGTAGTTCGTCGAGCCGTACTGACTGTTCAAGTCACTAATCACGACAATTCGCACATCGCCTCGTGAGGGTGCAACAAGCCCCGTTGGGCCAATCGCTTGCGCCACAGAAGAAGGAGCGGAAGACCCTGGAGTGGCAATTGAAGAAGGAACGGGCTGTGGTCGCAGGAGGGTTGCGATGCCAGAACCCACGCCAATGCTGCCCAGGATGAGAAACTGACGACGCTTCATGAGGCGGTTAACTCAAGGAGACTTGGCCTCATCATAGCTGGCATGGCCTCCGTTTTTGTTTCAGCGTTTATTATGAGTGCTTTCTTGCCCCTGGCGTTTGATGTGTGATTTTAAGTCTCTTGATGACGAATCTCTGGAAGCGGTGTAGGTGGCTGCATGGGATGCGAAGGTGGATGACTGTACTGAAACTGCGCTGAAATGAGTTCCAGGAATTAAACTAGGACGTATAGCAGACAGTTTTGCTTTGCAACGGCCACGTTCGTTTTATCGGGATTGCTATTTTGGCGACTCAGACCCCTCTTTCCTTCTCCCCTTGGCAACAGAATCAGGTTATTGATGTTTGGATTGACGACTTTAGCGCAACGGGCGATGGTGTAGGCCACTGGGGGCCTGATCGTAGGGTTGTGTTTGTGCCCGATACGGTGCCAGGCGATCGCATTACTGCCCGATTGACGTTTGTGAAACCTGGCTATGCCCATGCGGTGATGCTGGAACTGCGCCAACCTTCTAGCGATCGCACCAAACCGCATTGCATTGTGGCCGATAAATGTGGCGGCTGTCAGTGGCAATTTGCGGCCTATGCGTCTCAGCTTGCCGCCAAGCGCAATCAAGTTGTGCAAGCCCTGGAGCGCATTGGGAAATTTGAGCATCCGCCAGTGGCAGAGGTGCTCGCAGCCCCTTCTGCATTTGGGTATCGCAATAAATCCACCTATCCCCTCGGATTTAGCCAAGAAAAAGGTCGCCGCAAAGTGTTGGCTGGATATTATCAAAAGCGCAGCCATCGTCTGATTAATCTCAATCAATGTCCGGTGCAAGATCCACGCCTTGATGCGCTTTTGGCCTTTCTCAAGCAAGCCATTCAGCAACAAGACTGGTCTATTTACGACGAACGCACCCACAAGGGTGAATTACGCCATCTCTCGCTCCGCATTGGACGACGGACAGGGGAAATATTGGCGACATTGGTGGCTCGCACTGGAGAGCATTTGCAAGGGCTAGAACTTCAGGCGAAACAATGGATGCGCCAGCACCCCAACTTGGTGGGCGTGAGCCTCAATATCAATGGCGATCGCACCAATCGCATTTTTGGCAACGAAACCCGTCGCATCGCGGGGCAACCCTTTTTGCAAGAACGCTTTGCCGACTTAACCTTGCAAGTGTATCCTCAGACCTTTTTCCAAATCTATACCGAGCAAGCCGAAGCTCTGCTGCAAGTGATCCTCCAGCACCTGAACTTACAAGGATCTGAAACCGTTGTCGATGCCTACTGTGGTATTGGCACCCTTACCCTGCCCCTAGCTCGGTTGGTTAACCGCTGTATTGGTTTGGAAGTGCAGGCGGAGGCGGTTGACCAAGCCATCCAGAACGCTGAACTGAACCAAATTGGTAATGTAGCGTTTTTGGAAGGCACCGTTGAAGAACGGTTGGCGTCCCTTGAAGTTCAGCCGGATATTGTGTTGCTCGATCCGCCGCGCAAGGGCTGTGAACCTGCCGTTTTACAGAATCTGATTGAGCGCAAGGTGCCGCGTATTGTGTATGTGAGTTGCAATCCTGCGACCTTGGCCCGCGATTTAGATCAACTGTGTCACAACGGCCCTTACCGTCTTCTGAACGTTCAGCCTGCTGATTTCTTTCCCCAGACTGCCCATGTTGAATGTGCAGCCTTTCTCAGTTGCGAGGTAGATTCGACTCAGCCATGAGCGATGCCCTGTTTCAAGCCTACTTTTCTTTATTTTTGTGGATCGGGCTAGGGGTTCTGTGCTATCGTCTGCTGCCGCATCAACTGCCACACTGGCTTGGTCGTGGTCTATTTTGGGTGGGCATGCCCGTTGAAATTTTCACGCTTGCTCGCCACACTGATTTTTCGGGATTGGTTTGGTTAGCGCCTGCCGCAACGGTCAGTACCCTAGTCATTGGCCTAAGTTTGGCCTTTGGCCTATTACAGCTTCATCGGCAGGGATTTCTCCAGTCTTTAGGTTCTGCGTCTGAACCATCCTTATCGTTGTATCCAGAGTCTGACCCAGATGGCCTAGGTGCAACCTTGAACCTACCCCAGCAAGGCAGCTTTATGTTGTCGTCGATTTTAGGGAATACGGGGTTTGTGGGATTGGCGATCGCCTCTAAAGTGCTGAGTCCAGAGAATTTAGGGGTTGCAGCCTTTTTTACGGTGATGCATAACGTGATGGGACTGTATGGCGTGGGAGTTTTGGTCTCGCATCACTTTGGCGAGAGCACCGCAGATCGTCGCTGGTGGAAGTCGCTGCTGGCTGTGGTGAAAGTTCCTTCGTTATGGGCGTTTGTTTTAGGTGTTGCGACGCAGCCCATTCTTTTTACACCGCGCATTGAATCATGGTTGAGTCAATCTGTGTGGGTTGTGATTCCCTGTGGGTTTCTATTAATGGGGATGCGTCTGAGCCAAATTAAAAATTGGCATGATTTGACCAGTGGTTTGGTGCCAACACTCGTCAAGATGGTGCTGATGCCTACTACGATTGCGATCGCAACTTCCTTGTTGGGAATAGTGGGTGAACCGCGTCTTGCCCTTGTGCTCATGGCAGGAACACCTACCGCACTGACTACACTCGTCTTAGCTGAGGAATACAATCTAGACCGTAGTTTGATCTCTAGTAGCATTGCACTCAGTATGCTGGCACTGATTCCCATGGTGCCATTGTGGGTTAAGCTTCTGCACTAGCTTGGTATTGCTAATACTGCGGAATACAAGGCCAAGCAATACTTCTGCCCAAACTGATTCACTGCTTGCTGGAGTGGTAGGCCGTTGTAGCAACCACAAACATTTCACATCTTCTCTTTCTCATCGAGTTAAGGGGATGCTTTCGTAGAGTCTGGAAGTAAGGCAGGGCCAAGTAAGAGGGGAAAAAGTCAGTATTTTACCCATCAATTCTCTCCCAAATGGACGAGTCTTTTCTCGCTCAATTGATTCTATCGGCAGTTATTAGTCGCCTCCCCCATTCGCTAAGCTGTTCAGTATTGAGGCGAAAATCGAGTGTAATAAGCGCTAACTCAGCTCCTAAAACCTCTTACGCTCGTTGGATAAACTCTCAGTCATTTTGCATTAGCCTGCTGAGCTTGAGTTTTTAATAATCTTTCTTTTTGAGTGTATTGTTGAGGTCAGCCATGAAAGCAAGCCGATATTTATTAGGTTTAATCCTTCCACCTGTGGGGGTGTATCTGACCTATGGAATTAGTGTCACTTTAGTTATTAATATTTTGCTCACCATCTTTGGTTGGATTCCTGGCAGTATTCATGCCGTGTGGGCTATTTCCAAGTTTGATGAAAAGCTTGCAGAACGGTTGGACAACGAAAGACGCGCCATTTAGCCGTTCAGTTTAGTCTTTAGGGTGTATCTCGCCAGCATATTAATATAAGGAGCAACGATGCTTAACTTTTTTTTGAACACGCTGATTACGGCGCTAGCCCTACTCGTGACTGATATTGTTTTCCCCAATGTTGATATTTCCAACTTTCCTGCGGCATTGATTGCAGCAGTGGCCATTGGCTTGGTTAACACTCTGATTCGTCCTATCCTGTCTTTACTCTCGCTGCCCATTAACCTCCTCACCTTAGGCACGTTTTCCTTTGTCGTGAATGGCATCTGTTTTTGGTTGGCGGCGGTGTTGACCCCAGGTTTTTCTGCCTATGGTATTTTTACGTTGTTGTTAGCACCTGTGGTGCTTTCTTTTGGTACAACAACCTTGAACCATTATTTTGCAGAAAGAGGCCAGCTATCTCTGCCTAGCTTTAACATCGATAAGTCTGCTTAAAGCAGCTTAAGCTGTAAAGTTCCTAGAAGGATGTAGCGCTCTACAGCAAGTATTGATTTCTAAGAATGGCAAATGATCTAGAGTCTCCTAGTCTACTCAGTGCTTCGCAACACTGAGTAGACTTTTCTTGTGAGTTGCTTGGCTAATCTTTTGGGAGAAGAAGCCAGCGATGGAACGCCCAAGTGCAAGATTTAGTTCAAGATTCTAAGTTGTGTATTCAGCATTGATCTTGACATAGTCGTAGCTTAAATCGCAGCCCCATGCGGTACCTGTTCCTTTCCCATCTCCAATGGAGACGGTGACAACGACAGGCTGATCGATATGTTGTACTACAGCTTCTCGGCTGAAGGCTGAAAGTTTGCCTTGAGAGGCTGTGGCTAGATCGTTGCTGCTATCGGTGGCCACCATTTCTCTGGGTAAGCTGCTTTGTTCGGCTTGTTGCTTTAAGTAAGCAATGGCTGCGGGGCGATCAAAGGGTTGAGGTGTACCGTTTTCCATCAGCAGAAAGTCGCCTAAGCGGATCATCAATTTTTCGGCACTAAACGGAACACCTGCACGACCTGCTGCGGCAGCAATACGTCCCCAGTTGGGATCGCGTCCGAATACTGCTGATTTGAAAAGCATTGATCCGGCGATGGTGCGGGCTACTTGCTGGGCTGAGCGTTCATCTGTGGCACCACTCACGCGTACTTCTACTAAACAAGTTGCACCTTCTCCATCGCGGGCGATGCGCTTAGCAAGATCGATGCAGACTTCTGTGAGCATGGCTTCTAGGCGCTCTGCTTCTGGCCCCATTTCTGTAATGGCGGGGGTGCGAGATTGCCCGTTGGCTAGGGCCAAGACCATGTCGTTGGTGCTGGTATCACCATCGACGGTGATCTGGTTGAAGCTACGATCTACGGCACGGCTGAGCATTTGCTGCCATAGATGCGGGGAGACGCCTGCGTCGCAGGTAATAAAGGCGAGTAAGGTGGCCATGTTGGGATGAATCATCCCGGAGCCTTTGGCGATGCCACCAATGCGTACGGGGCGATCGCCAATTTGGGTTTCTAGGGCGATGGTTTTGAGAACTAAGTCGGTGGTGACAATGGACTGGGCGGCACGCATTCCACCCTCTTCGGAAAGGTCTTGCATGAGGGCTGGAATGGCAGCACGTACCTTATCCATGGGAATCTGCTGCCCAATCACGCCTGTAGAGGCGACGAGGACTTGCTCTGGCTCGATGTTGAGGGCATTACCGATGAGGGTGGCCTGTTCTAGAACGGTTGCCCATCCTTGTTCGCCTGTGCCTGCGTTGGCTTGTCCAGCGTTGCAGAGGATGGCCTGAGCGGTCGATTTTGTTTCTAGACATTGATGCGAGTAATCAACGCACGCTGCCCGCACTTGATTTAAGGTGAACACCCCTGCAGCGATTGCAGGTACATCAGAGACGATAAGCGCTAAGTCTGACAGTCCCGATGGTTTTAGCCCTGCTGCAATACCTGCTGCCCGAAACCCTTTGGGAGCGGTGATACCGCCGGGGATAACCTGCCAGTCTTTCATAAATTCTCCTTTGACGGGGCAGCGATCGCCCAACAGTACAGTTCCTTTTAGACCTCAATCTTAATGCTCTAACCGAAGGGGTTCAAGCAGTTGGACGAGTGATGAGGATGACTTTGTGATTTTCTAAAACACTGAGCAATTATACTGAGACATTCAGGTGCTTTGTGAATTTCTCTATTTGCTTTTGGATATTACTGTTCCTTACGACTCTGCTTGAGCTGTAAAATACGGTAATTAGATTATTTGAAAGCAGCCGAACAATGTCTCTAACCTGAGTTTATATAGCTTGCAAGTAATAAGATAGCAGGTTAGAGATAGATATGTTGCATTAACGATTGATGCCAAGCCTAAAACGTGTAGCTATTCTGTTTTTAATCTGTAGAAGATATAGTTGACACTTAGAAGTAAAGTGACTGGGGTAATGGAAATAGAACCACTTTTTAATCTCCTCAGAGAAATTCAGTTCCCTAACTTGATTGCTTTGCAAGACACGCCATTGACATCCTTTTTGCCAAGGAAGAGTAAAGGGTTAACTACGAATCTGCTCAAAGATATATTCAACGTTAGTGAGCCAATGCTCGTAGTTATCATTGGCCATCTTTATTTCGACTATATATTTCAAAGAATGCTTGATAGAGAGCCACATAATCTTACAAAACGGCAGCAGGAGTCTTTCTATGCAAAGCTTGAGTTCTTGAACATGTCTGGGAAATTCGATTCTGAAACATACAATTGCTTACTAACAATTAATAGACTACGGAATTCTTTTGCCCATAATGTCTTTTATGATATAACACACTGGGATCCTCGAACAATTCCTTTTGTGCAAAAATATAGTCTGAGAATTCCAAAGCAGAAAAAGTTTTTGCGTGCATTTGATGTAGTTCTATTAAAGCTGTCTTTTCTTGCTATTTTTGATGTTTTGCTGCAGCAGAATCAGTGGCTTTATCTTGAGGATATTCCCAAGCATTAGTGAACTGTAACAGCTTATTAGACCTCAATGTTAATACTCAAACTTAAGAGGTTCAAGCAGTGGGACGACTGATGAGGATAGCTTTATGGTTTTCTAAGATTCGGCGCAATTGTATTGGCGTAATTTGGTGCTTTGTATGTGAATCATCATTAATGCGACTATTCGTTTTTGGGTGTACCGGATCGACTAATGTCGCTTGGTTGGGTTGCAAAAGATTTTGCAACTGCTGATCCAAACCTTTAGCCGCTTAGTTTTTGGAGTTTTATTATGAGAACACTTGTTGCATTGATGTGGCTGGTCTCGCTACCTGCGATCGCGCAAGTG
The DNA here is from genome assembly GCA_036704065.1 of Stenomitos sp. GTDB lineage: Bacteria > Cyanobacteriota > Cyanobacteriia > Thermosynechococcales > Thermosynechococcaceae > JAAURS01. The sequence continues at coordinate 4,092 of DATNQK010000559.1, read as the reverse complement.
TCGAAGGCTGATATCGGGGTGTCGCACATTGAGGCTAATGTTCCAGAGCAAAGGTGCTTTGATACGTTTCTAAAACGCGATCTACTTGATTATTTTCGTGCATCTGAAATTAGAGCTGCTGCAAGTGTTGAGTACGAACTTCTTCGGGATGGCCCCACGCAGTCAGGAGTTTCCTATCCAAAATACTACTTGTGGGTGAAAGTACATTCTAAGAATGCTGTGATTGCAGAGGGTGCAGTGCGTGTTGCTGCAATTGATCAAAAGCGCTTTGAAGTTACAAATTTCTTGTCTCGAAGTAGTATTCAATCAAATCCAAATGATGTCGATACAGTGTTCCCTTCTGTACTTGTTCCATCGCTGCTACTAAGGGCCGGTGTAAAGTGAAATACACGAGCCCGAAAAGTGGCTCTATCTGCCATAGAAAGGTGCATGTGGCTGAAGTATCTAAGTCTACATAATCCGTCGAACATTGCGTTGGAAATGCTAGATGAACAATTACAGAGTGAAATGATGCGGATACGCTACCAGTCGAAGAAGCTTCCTAAGACACTTATGTGGCCAATTCAACCAAAGTCAATTAGCTCAGCTTTGTCTGGTTCACCCGACTTTGCTGATCTGCAACTGTCTTTCTCTGACTCGCCAGTTTTCTTTAAATCTGAGTTTCAGCGATTGCTGCGAGAGTCACTTCCTTACATAGTGCTTAAGGCTGAGTATCGACCTGCCTCCAAGCCTGGTTATGGTGGCTCAAACTGGATGCTTGCGCATGGATTTTATGACGCCACATGGACTTTACAAGTCAATCCTGTGTTTCATTTATTGCAAACCTCTGTTGAACTTTTACTTCAGCAGCAGGGATTGCCAGCAGTGGCTGACTGGTTACAGTCATCTACCCAAATTGGTTGGGATTTGCGTTACCATCGCCTTGAATGTGTGTTTGCGCCCACCTTATCCACACTTACTTTGCAGCGTATAGATGGAGCGTGAGTGCGGCTAGCTTAGCGGGGTGGTCTTTTGAGGAGAACTCAATCCAATGACAGTTATCCTCCATCAGTAGTGAACTTATTGCGATTACAGGTAGAAAATATAGTTAGGTGACTTACTTAATGCTTCCGCACCTGAACTGGTTCAAAAGCCAAATTTCTATAATTAAAGCAATCCTCTACTCTTAAACAGCTATGGCCCAAGTTACCATTGATATTCCCGACGACCTCGCCCAAAAGCTTGCTCCCTATCAAAGTCAATTTTCTGATCTCTTTACTCGGCTTATTGCCACTACGCTACTCAGTCAAAACTCCCCACCGCAAAGCCCACCTAACTCCACCCTGCTCAACTCCCCCACCATCTATCAAGAGATCCTGGACCTTCTCATCAGCCAACCCACCTCAGAGCAAATCATTGGCTTCAAAGTGTCGGAAGCCGCCCAAAGTCGCCTCCAAACTCTACTGCAAAAAAATCGTGAGGCAGCCCTCAACCCCGATGAATCTGCCGAGTTAGACCTTTATGAGCAATTGGATACCTTAATGGGTCTATTGAAGGTTCGTGCATACACCACCCTCAACCCCACCCTTCAAAATTAGCTCCGCGTATGACCGACTATATTTCGGTAGCTCTTCGCCAACTTGTCATCCAGCGTGCGTCTGGTAGCTGCGAATATTGCCGCATTCACCAGACTTTTTCCATTTATAGCCATGAGGTTGACCACGTTATAGCCCTTAAACACGGCGGACAAAGCACTCCAGAAAACCTCGTACTTGCCTGCTTGCCCTGCAACCGCCACAAAGGCTCAGATCTCACCAGCCTCGATCCGCTTACAGGTGAGATTACACCTCTCTTCAACCCACGCACCCAAGTCTGGTCAGAGCATTTTCAGCTCAATAGCGAATTTATTGAGGGCTTAACTGCGATTGGGCGGACCAGCATATTCTTGCTAAAAATGAATGAGGCTAGCCGACTTCAATTACGCCAGGCCTTGGCATCTCAAGGATTGTACCCAGACCTACCCAATCGTTTGAGCAATGGGTAGCCATACAAAGCTAATGTCACCTGTCAGTGTGGTTATTTTTCACTACCACATTCGCTAATACGGTAGAGTGCAGGAAGCGATCACCGCAGAGGTTTTCTAATGAAACTCATTTCCGTTTGTGTTGGGTTGCCACGGGAAGTAACTTGGAAGGGAAAGACTGTTACAACGGGTATTTTTAAGCAGCCAATTTCAGGACGGGTGATGATGCGATCACTCAATCTAGATGGCGATCACCAAGCTGATCTGACGGTTCATGGTGGTGCAGAGAAAGCGATTTATGCCTATCCTGCTGAGCATTATGCGTATTGGCGGCACGAGCTGCCGAATGAGGTATTGCCTTGGGGTGCATTTGGCGAAAATCTCACAATCGAGGGGTTATCTGAAGAGGCTGTTAATATCGGCGATCGCTTTCGCATTGGTACCGCGGAAGTAATGGTGACACAACCCCGCTTTCCTTGCTTCAAACTGAACCTCAAGTTTGGGCGGGATGATATGGTGAAACGGTTTCTGAATAGTCGCCTAAGCGGGATTTACTTTTCAGTGGTGCAAGAAGGAGAAGTTGAAACTGGTGATGCGGTTGAACTGGTGAAGCGCGATGAGAATAACATTACGGTGGCTGATATTGTCAAAATCTACGTCCATCAAGCGAGTGAGGATTTAGTGCGTCGTGCAATTCAAGTGCCAGCTTTGGCCGCTAGCTTGAAAACCTACTTTCAACAGCAACTAGAACACTACCCTTAGGCTACACTTTGGGGATAAATGCTGAACTGCCGCTGGGCAGCAACCTGCTGTGGGTAGGAGAGACGTGTCCTGATGCTTAAATCTGTAGTGAGAATGTTCTTTGCACTGTCAACGGTTATGGTGTTGGCGAGTTGCTCAGAAATGCCATCTGGAACTGCGTCATCTGGGCCTGCATCTGTTACAGAAACGAGTGCTGTGCGTGCGAACCTTGCGGATCGAGTGCAATTTATCGAGAAGTATGTCACGTTTAGGCGCAAGTATAAGAAACTTGATTATGATGTGATGTATCAAAACAACGGTGGCGGGATAGTTCCTGGCCCGTCAGATTGGGATATCCGATTAATTGCTGTCGTGCCGTCAGCGGAAGTTAAGGATTGGATTCCGGCTGGTGCCAAGAAGATTGATGCTTCTTCTCCAGAGTGGCTAAAAGATTTGCCAGGTTCAATTGAGCGAGATGGAATTAGGGAGTGGTATCGCAAGTCGGGGACTATAGTTGGAATTGATCGCGCACGGTCGATAATTGCCTATCGCAATGCATCAACGCCGTAGCGCAGGATCGTTGTGGAACAAGGCGGCAGAGAAGATGAGTTGTGTTGAATCAGAATCATAAAATTCCGAACGAGAACCTCAAACCTTGCTGTTCGTTAGTTCGGTTGTAGTTGCAATGTTCCTCACTTATTCAATTGCCATTACGCTATATCACTGCCAAAAAAATCTAATAGATAGCCTAGAGAAAAACAATGGCCGAAGCGGGCGGTCTTCGATGCACAATGGATGAAGACCAGAGAATAGAAAGGGTGGTTTATGTTCCTACAACTACCAGAGCGGCGAATGCACTGGATTCGTTGGGTATTGACCGTTGGTTGGCTTCTGATCATTGCCTCCCTGTTTTATGACCCCTGGACATCAGCACTCACTGTATCTACTCATCCCTGGAGTCTTCTGCGGCTTCCTGATAGCTGTGTACAGGTACAGGGAGAATGCTTATCTGAGCAACCCTACCCCTTAGGAACAACCCTCTTCTGGGGAGCTATTGTACCAGCCGCAATCTTCATTCTGCTGGTGTTTGGCCATGAGTTGTGGCGGCGAATCTGTCCACTCTCTTTTCTCTCTCAGATTCCTCGTGCTTTAGGATGGCAACGACAATTTAATCGGGAGAACAAAAATACTGGCAAGGTGCGCTATGAACTGGCAAAGGTTGAGCCCAATTCATGGTTGGGGCGCAATTATCCCTATGTGCAATTTGGCTGGTTGTTTGCCGGATTATGTGGACGAATCCTGTTTTTCAATGCGGATCGCTTGGTGCTCGCAAGCTGGCTATTGTTCAC
>DATNQK010000558.1:0-2753 GCA_036704065.1 Stenomitos sp. | reverse complement strand
ACCTTCGCAAATAGATAATCCGTTTGTAGAGCAGCACGAGCCATGTTGCGAATCAAAACATAGGACAAGGCAGCATAACGCCCATAAATGGCAACAAAATACTTGCCTTGGTCGCGATGGCGCTGAAACCCAGCCACTAATTCGCGATCGCTACTTTGCGACAACGTTTGAACCAAAGGATGTTGAGCGTCTAAAAATTCTGGAACATTCATGGCCAATCAATCGAATAAAGCGGAACGCTACAACCTACAAAAGAATCTTTCCTGAGTGCAGGACAATTCCTCAGTCAAATGCTGTTGGAATTGAAGCGAGATCTGTTATCATAGTTCAGACTCATCCTGGAGAGATGGCTGAGTGGACGAAAGCGGCAGATTGCTAATCTGTTGTACGGTACGTAAGGCCGTACCGAGGGTTCGAATCCCTCTCTCTCCGTTTCTATTAAGCTTGTAGGCTTTAGCCCAACAAGATCAATACAGCAGTTTGATCTTCTCAGCCCTTTGCTGCGAGGGTTCTCTATTGCTGCACGCGCACATCAATGATGCTGGCACGGAAGTTATAGAGCTTGCCATCTAGGTCAATGGGCACCCCTACTTTTACAGGAATATTGCCGAGAACTGGGCCTTCTTTGGTCAGTTGCCCTTTGCCTTCGAGCGTCAGAATAAAGTTATTGGAGTATTTTCCTTCTGGGCGTGGGTCTGGAAACGCCTTCACGGTACCGTCCGGCTGAGAAGCGGTGACGGTTTTAGGCAATTGTTGAATTTTTTTGAGTCGGATTTCGCCGTAGGGCTGATTGCGAATAATAATGCTAGTGGTGTCGCCCTCTTTAAGGATGTCATTGGGCTTGCTGGCATTAAGACCGATGACAATGGCATCTACCTCAACGGGTTTGGTGCTGAGTTGAGCCTGGACAATGGACTGCTTAGAGCCCCCTGGAATAATGAGAGTGCCTACAATGACCAGCAGTACAAGGCAGGCAAGGCCTAGATCCAATACGCTAATTTTGCCGAACAGTCGGCCTTTTTTGTCTAAAAACGCCATGATTCTACGCTAACAACAAACGCAAAGCTATAGAAGTTGCCTCAAGAAGGCAGTAATCTGGTGCCAGACTACCACGACTCGTACCGAAAGGGTATGCACGCAGCAGGGGTTCTCAAGCGCATATGGCTCAACAGTGGCTACTTCAAAAATGAATCGGAAACATCTCGGTTCCCCCTGCGTCCCACCTAAAGGTGTGGCATCTATACAGAGATACCTCGATGCGGCAGTTCATTTCTTTTTCAATCGCAATGGTGCTGTAATGGTGACCAAACAAGCGGGGCAGATATCGATACAACGCTTGCAGCTAGGGATTGCCACTGCTGCGATCGCCATAGGAACAAGCTACGGTTCTGTGGCCTGTGCTCAGACGGTTCCGCTCGGGGATTTGCTGTTGCGCGGCATTCAAGTTCTGCAAGTTTCCAACCTGTCTAAACAGCAGGAAATGCAGCTCGGGGCTCAGATGCATCAAAACCTGCTGAGTAAAGGCACCAAGCTGTATACCAATGCCGAGTTGAATCAATATGTCCAAGAGATTGGCCAGCGCTTAGCGGTCAACAGCCGACGGGTACCCTTTCGGTTTTATATCGTTCAAAGTCCTAGCGTGAATGCCTTCGCCACAATGGGGGGCTATGTCTATATCACGACCGGACTGCTGAAGGCTGCGGACAACGAAGCACAGGTCGCCAGCGTCATGGCCCACGAAATGGGTCATATTGAAAAACGTCATCTGCTGTCCCAAATCCAAAACGCCATGCTGACTCGCGGTCTATTGGCCACGGCACTCGGCACCGATCAAAATCAGTTGGCCAATATGGGTGCTGAGTTACTCGTAAGTCGCCCCCAAAGCCGCGAGGATGAATATGAAGCCGATCAAGAGGGGTTAAGGCTGCTGCGAGGCGCTAACTATGCTACGGGGGCGATGCCTGCCTTTATGCGAAAGTTATTGCGCCCCGGAAACAGTGGGCCAGTCTTCTTGAGTACCCATCCTGCGATTCCCAATCGTTTAAAGGTTCTGGAGCAAACAATTCGTACAGGCCCACAGAATCAATGCGACATGAATGCTCCGCCCAAAAGCTGCGGTTTGGATCGAACAAGCTATCAAGCAAGGTTGCAGCGCAACGGCCTGTATTGAACCGCTTGAACTTTATGATGGTTGAGTAATAACGGGTGATTCTGGAACTATGGACCATTGCGGCTTGGGCGCTCTAAAAGCGACTGTTTTGTGTGTTGTTTTGGGATGGGGTGTTTTAGGCTGTTCCAATCGCCCAGGAGAATCGGTTTCTTCACCGTCTGCATCCCCCTCAATCCCTACTCAGATCACTCCGAGTTCCACAGCATCTTCCACCAATCAACCCGTTCCGACCACAAGCATCCCGCCTAAGTCACCGTCAGGCTCGTCAGCATCCCCCAGCGCAGCAACGGGCCCCACGCCTTCGCCATCCACTCAACCCCAACCCCAAACCTCAGCGACGGCCTCTGCATCCCCCTCAGCCTTGCCGATCGCCAAGCAAGATACGGGCAAAACCTATCTCAGCACCATTTTGGTCTCTCAACAAGCTGAAAAACTGGTTAGCGGTCGTTTCTCAGATGATTTGCCGCGTCTCGCACCAGAGGTGCCGCTCCAAAACGAAGAGTATCAAATCGAAGTGCGACAGGCAGACACCTCGCACGCGGTAGTGGTGGCGATCGCCAAACGGCCTGGTTTCGCTAGCTAT
>DATNQK010000557.1:0-2554 GCA_036704065.1 Stenomitos sp. | reverse complement strand
AGGGGTAGGGCGTATCTGTTCTGATCGTCGACCCCTTATTTTATTGTGCTGCGATGCTGAAACTGGTCTTAGTCCACCCCCAAATTCCTCCCAATACAGGCAACATTGCCCGCACCTGTGCCGCAACCAATACAGAATTGCACTTGGTTGAGCCGCTCGGGTTTGAGTTAAGCGATCGCCAGCTCAAACGGGCTGGTCTCGATTACTGGCCATTTGTAAAGCTGTATCGTCATCCCTCTTGGGAGGCGTTTTATCAAGTTGCCAGTGCATCCGAAGGTCGATTAATTGGCTTTAGTGCAGGGGGTTCTTGTAATTACTGGCAACTGCAATTTGAGCCGAATGATTGGTTGCTATTTGGCAGCGAAACCATGGGTTTGCCCCAGTCGGTTCTAAGTTCATGCTGGGCTACTGCCCATATTCCAATGCTGCGAACCCATGTACGTAGTCTCAATCTGTCGGTCAGTGCTGCGCTCGGATTATTTGAAGCACGTCGTCAATTGCAGCTTGAGTAGTTTTAAACACACCGTTGAAACTTTAATTACTATCTTAGTGAATCGGAGATCGCGGATTTTACCATGCTTGGGTACGCTACCATCCCCTTTATTGCATAAAAATATATAAGAAGATTCTATTGATACGGAGTTTGAATTAATTTTTGCTGGTAAGAAATGGGGTTTTTCGGGGGCACTCTCTGGAAGCTGAAGACAACAGGGTTTTGAAAAGAGAGAATCCTCCTCAATCACCGCCCTATCAAGTTTTGCCGCGATGCAAAGTTCTGGACATTAGACTTTGATCTGTGCATGGCAACCCCTCCGATCGGGGGGTGTTGAGCATTTCGATCTCCGTAATTATACGGGGATCAAAGATTGAACTTTTGGGGAAGGATAGGCTAAAGTCACATAGAACAACAACCCTTGAAGTTTGAGGAGTGCAAATTGCGACAGGTTAAGGCTCCAGAAATTATTTAGGTGTGTCTGGAACCAAATAGTCATGTGCTTCGACAAGTTGACCTTTCACTTGTGGAAAAACCTGAACAAAGGTATTTTGACCTAAAGCATTGTCGCAATCGAGATGGGTCGCTCTTTTATTCCATGAGCAAACGACCGTAGGTACATAGAATTGCCGATTCTAAGGGGCGGCAATCTATTTTTCAAACACACCGAGTCACTCATGATTTGTCTAGGAGGTCCTCATTGAGACGAGAAATTCCGCAGAAGGTTGATGCTCAAGTCGGTTTTACCTGCTCGAACCAATCCGAATCACTCTACCGATTTGGTGCAACCCTTTTCCGTCGAACTCGTTCTGTTTCAGTTCTGAGCGTTACATTGACGGCTACTGTTTTGGGAATGGCGATCGCCCAGCAACAAGCTTCTGCCTATTCCGTACAACCCTCCCTCCTGGGAACGGTTTCCAGCTTTCAGCAACCGGATCGCTTATCAACTTACACGGTTGCACAAGGGACAGATCCAGTCACACCTTTAGGGGTTGACCTGCAACAGGATCCCAGTGCCTCTATCGCGCTACAGTCTACGGTCTGGTCGGCTTCAGACTCATCCAATTCGGCTGTGGTTTCAGCGCCTATCTTCTCTACTACTCAAAGTGGTTTGACGATGTTGCCAGATGATCAATCTGCATCGCCAAACTCGTTGAATATCGTAGAAGATACAACGTATTCAGCTACTCCTGTGACCTCAATCTTGGCTGATTCAACGACGACACAGGCAGTCGCACCTTCGACGACATCAGACGTTGAGGTTGGTGTGATTCATACGGTGGAACGCGGCGAAAATCTCACCGAGATTGCCGATAAATACGAAGTTTCCCCAGAATCGATTGCAGCAACCAACCGAATTCAGAATCTAAACATTATTAATGTTCATGAGGACTTGGTGATTCCAACACCTATCCTCCCTGTTGCAACGGCGCCGCTGGTTGTGGAAAATTTAACCGCGAATGCTCAATTGGCTGCAACAGAAACTCGCTTAGAGGTTTCACCTGCATTATTAACGCCTCAATCGGCACCCAAGGCCACTGAGCCAACGTCTCAATCAAAGAAATCTAGCCAGCAAATTGCATCAGCCAATGCCACTCCCATGGATACGGCACTGGAGTTTGATCGTCCGTCTACCTCTAACGAAGTCGCTTTGCGTACCCCCGATGCTCCTTCCGAGCAAGCATCTTCGGGTTCTGCCGAGCCACTTCAGCCGATGATTGCTCGACGTATCGATCTTCTGCAACCCCCCGCGTTAGATTTACCACCGCTGAACTCAGCCGATCAGTTTTTGCCCGCTATTAAAACGGTGCAAAAGTTCATTTGGCCTGCACGCGGCGTATTCACCTCTGGCTATGGTCCACGATGGGGCCGTATGCACCGGGGTATTGATATTGCTGCTCCAGTGGGAACGCCTGTCGTTGCTGCTGCTTCAGGAATTGTGGTGACAGCCGGTTGGAATGACGGCGGTTATGGAAAATTGGTTGAAATTCGCCATCCCGATGGGAGTTTGACACTGTATGCCCACAACAGTCGCATTACGACGCGGGTTGGTGCAGTTGT
>DATNQK010000556.1:0-16147 GCA_036704065.1 Stenomitos sp. | reverse complement strand
GTAACTGTCCTTGATTTTATTAAGTCCTTGAATCAAATCGGGGTGGGCGATCACAAATCCAAAGCGCAATCCGGCAAGGGAGTAGCCCTTGGATAACGTCCTTAAAATGACGACATTGGGATGGGTATGCACCAAAGACAGCGCACTTTGCTCTACAAAATCGGTATAGGCTTCATCAATGACCAATAGCCCCGACACAGAGTTGGCAAGCGTTTCCAGATCTGCCAAAGAAACGCAATGACCTGAGGGACTGTTGGGTGTTGCCACAAAGGTGATCTTCCCTTGAGCCGCAATCAATTCAGATAACGGAAAAGTAAAGTCTGCATCGTAAGCAATTTCAACTGGCTCAGCCTGTTGCAGACAGGCCACAGTCCGATACAACACATAACTGGGCATGGGATACACCACCTTATCCCCAGGTTCTACCACTGCCCTCATCAGCAAACTGATCAGTTCATCACTGCCATTGCCCACCGTAATCCAGTCCGCTGGCACCTGGAGCACTTCGCTAGCAGCTTGGCGAAAAGCGATCGCCGTCGGGTCGGGGTAGCGCCGAAGCCACTCTCCATCTAGATTTTGTAATGCCTGTAAAACATCAGGCGAAGGTGGATAGGGGTTCTCATTGGTATTGAGCTTAATCACCGGACTGCCTGGGGGTGGTTGTTCCCCTGGGGTATAGCCTGGAACCGTTTGTAAATACTGCCGCAAAAACGTCATCGTTTTACATTCCCGCCATCGCATCATCGTTCTAGAGCGACTGGACTTCAGCGATAGTCTGACACTCAGACAAACAAAGCGGTGGCGATCACAATAGATCGCCACCGCTTCATCATTCAAATCAACCGTCCGTCCAATCGATTAACAATCGTAGTACAGCTCAAACTCGTAGGGGTGAGGTAAACGGCTGAGGGGCTTGACCTCACTGTCCATCTTCAGACTAATCCAGTTATAGATAAAGTCTTCAGGGAACACTCCACTTTCAGTTAAGAAGCCATGATCTTTTGCTAGATTGTCTAAAGCTTCTCCCAAATTGGCTGGTGCTTTAGGCACCTTAGCCAACTCTTCAGGAGCCATTTCATAGATATCGACATCCAGTGGATCACCGGGTTCGATTTGATTTTTAATCCCATCCAAACCAGCACAGAGCATAGCCGAGAAGGTGAGGTAGGGGTTGCTGGATGCATCAGGGCAACGGAATTCCAAACGTTTTGCCTTAGGATTAGTTCCCGACAAAGGAATCCGAATGGATGCAGAACGGTTGCCTGCGGAGTAAGCCAGGTTCACAGGGGCTTCAAAACCAGGCACCAAACGCTTGTAGGAGTTTACAGTTGGGTTGGTAAACGCCAAAATCGAGGGCGCGTGTTTAATCAAACCGCCAATGAACCAGAGTGCCGTTTGGCTGAGGCCAGCATAGCGATCGCCCGCAAACAGAGGCTGTCCATCCTTCCAAATCGACATGTGAGAGTGCATCCCACTGCCGTTGTCATCGTGGATGGGCTTGGGCATAAAGGTTGCCGTCTTGCCATACTTACGAGCGACGTTCTTGACCACATACTTGTAGGTCATCACGTAGTCGGCAGCATGAACCAAATCCGAGAAGCGCATCCCCAGTTCGCACTGACCACCGCCAGCCACTTCGTGGTGGTGCTTTTCAATGGGAACGCCGCACTTCGCCATGGTCAGAAGCATTTCTGTACGGATATCTTGCAGCATATCCGAAGGTGCAACGGGGAAATAACCGCGCTTTTTACCAATCTTGTAGCCTAAGCTGCTTTCTTTGTGAGAGTTCCAAGGCCCTTCATCAGAGTCGATGGAGTAGAACCCTTCATGTCCCGACTGACCATATTGGATGCTGTCAAAGATGAAGAACTCAGGCTCAGGACCACAATAAACCTTATCGCCAATGCCTGTCGCAATCAGATAGTCAATCGCTTTCTGGGCAATCGAGCGAGGATCACGCTCATACATCTGCTGTGTACGCGGATCCACAATGGTGCAAACCATACTGAGGGTGGGCACTTCCATGAAGGGATCCATCCAAGCAGTGGTAGGGTCGGGAACCATTGCCATGTCTGACGCGTTAATCGACTTCCACCCTCGAATACTAGAACCATCGAAGGCGACCCCACCCGTATTTACGAAAGAATCTTCGTCAATCAAGCTCTTATGAAAAGTGCAGTGTTGCCAAATGCCATATAGATCGACAAATTTGAGGTCAATGAACTCAATGCCCTTTTCCTCAATAAACTTCAACACTTCTTGAGCGGTCTGCATGGATTACTCCTTAACTATTGGTTGTCTCAAGGATTGCTTGGAGTCATCACACGGCTCGCTATCTGAGTCTGGATAAGTTGCGGGATATCACTCTCTGGATTTATGAAGTCGTAAACATCTCAATATCCCAGAAGTCCTAGTTTAGGAACCAACACACTTAACTCCCATCTCGCAAGACGTGGAGGAACTTAACCTGAACAATCCTAGGGACAGTTTCAAGATGTATTTTGTATCGCTTGTAACAAATTGCCTTCTTACGCTATGGACTTAACCTCAATCAAGGAAAAAAAGGAAAAGTTCAGCGTCGAGTGTTGCAGTGAACCCAATCGAGACAGCGAGTTGTCGTCTATGTGTTGCGTGGGGCTGAATACATACTCTTAAATTTTAGATCTATCCAGATTTAAGGTGTACTCAAACAGAAAAAAGGTGGTGAGCACCGAGTGCCCACCACCTTAGGTTAACGATTGACTCAGAGCCTTACTTCACAAACAACATTTCTTGGTAAGTCGGCAAGGGCCAAACATCGTCTGCCACTTCCCCTTCAATCGCATCGGCATACTCACGCACTTTATCCATCATGGGACGAATGGTTTGAGCACAGTACTGCATGTGCTCTTCCGTCGTCGCAAAGTCATGCTTGCTCAGGGCAGCATTTAGCTTGCTGACGGTATCCATCATCGGCTGAAGGAGGGAGGCAACGGTTTCGACCGTTTCCTTGCTCATGTCTACGCCAATTGCTTTCAAATTCGCAATGGTCGCCGACAGTTCTGAGAGATAACGCGAGGCGGCTGGGTAAATAATTGTTTTTGCCATACTCACCACGAGTTTTGCCTCAACTTCGATGGCCAGAATGTATTGTTCTGCATACACATCGAATCGGCTCTCCAGTTCAACAGGCGTTAGAACTCCAACCCGGTTAAAGAGTTCTTCAATGTAGTCTGCCTTTAAGACAGGGAGAGCATCAGCGGTCGTGCGCAAGTTGGGCAGTCCCCGTTCTTGGGCCAGTTTGTGCCATTCTTCGGAGTAACCATTGCCGCCGAAGACCACATTGCTATGCTGATCCATCACGGCTTTCAGCACTGCATGGGCCGCAGTTGTAAGATCTGCACCCGCCATCATTTTACTTTCCAGCTCATCGGCAACCCAGGTTAAGGAGTCGGCCAGGATAGTATTCATGGCGACTAATGGCCCAGACACGGATTGATGAGATCCGACAGCCCGAAATTCAAAGCGGTTGCCGGTAAAGGCAAAGGGCGAGGTTCGATTGCGATCGCCCGGATCTCGGGAGAACACAGGCAAGGTATCAACACCTAAATCCATCAGACCAATCGGTTCGGAACTTTCAGGCATGCCCTGACGCAGTTGGTCAAAGACCTTTTCGAGCTGACTACCCAGATAAACGGAAATAATGGCAGGTGGAGCTTCATTCGCACCCAAGCGATGGTCATTGCTGGCAGTGGCGACTACAGCCCGCAGCAATGGCCCATATTTATGAACACCGCGAATGACAGCGCCACAAAAGAGTAAAAACTGTAGATTGGCGTGGGGCGTATCACCAGGGTCCAGTAGGTTACCTTGGGTGGCATTGCCCACAGACCAGTTCACATGCTTACCAGAACCATTAATCCCAGCAAAGGGTTTCTCATGCAGCAGGCACACAAAGCCGTGTTTCTTTGCTGTCATTTTGAGAATGGTCATGATCAGTTGTTGATGATCGCTCGCCACGTTAGCAGCTTCGAAAAAGGGAGCAATTTCAAACTGCCCTGGAGCCACCTCGTTATGACGGGTCTTGGCTGGAATGCCAAGCCGATACATCTTTTCTTCCACGTCTTGCATAAAGACCTGGACCCGCTCAGGAATTGCCCCAAAGTAATGATCATCAAACTGCTGACCCTTCGCCGCAGGCTTACCAAATAAGGTTCGGCCCGTGAGCAATAAATCAGGACGTTTATGGGCAAAATGAGCATCTACTAAGAAATACTCTTGCTCTGCACCACAGCTAGAATTAACGGGCGCAACATCTTCATGGCCCAATAGCTTCAGAACCCGAACAGCCGCTTTACTCATGGCTGCAATGGATCGCAACAAGGGCGTTTTTTTATCCAGCGCTTCCCCAGTCCAAGAAATAAATACCGTGGGAATGCATAACGTTACACCATTGTCGGTTTCCATCACATAGGCAGGACTGGTGACATCCCAAGCCGTATAGCCGCGTGCTTCAAAGGTGGAACGCAAACCACCATTGGGGAATGAGGAGCCATCCGGTTCCCCTTGCACCAACACTTTCCCAGAAAACTCAGTTAAGACGCTGCCGTCGCTCTGTACCGCAATAAAGCCATCATGCTTTTCGGCGGTGGCGTTGGTCATGGGGTAAAAAACGTGAGCGTAGTACAGCGCACCTTTAGAAATAGCCCAATCTTTCATTGCAGAGGCAACAACGCCCGCAACGGAAACGTCGAGCTTACCCCCTGTTTGAATGGTTGCTTTAATGGATTTGAAGACTTCCTTGGGCAGACTAGCCTGCATCTTACTCAATGTAAAAACATCTGTAGCCCATAGAGATTCCAGACGTTGCGGTACCTTTGGAGGGAGAGGCTTGCGATCTGTAACCAAAGAAACCGCTTGAGCGCGCAATTCATGACTCATGTTTATGTTTTCCTTGCCTGCCATAGACCAGGCATCATACTGGGTTGCTCTTGAACAAAATGTGCCTTATGTCACCTCTGAGCTGAGGCAAAGGCGATCACGCTGACCAATGGGCTGCTTCACCCTCACGCCTTAAGGCTCGTAACCGATGGGTTCCCTTCCAAGGGTAATTTTAAGATATCCCCCGATTTTGCATTGTAGAACTTCACATACTTACGGCCTGTTTGTAAGGATAGACGGTGTGAAGCAATTCTTAACGATTTTTCTAAAGCTTGTCCAATGGTCTGTGATGCCCTTCTAGTAAGCTATCACAGGCTTAGGAAATGATAAGCTAAGCCTGTGATTAAGCGAAGTGATCCCTCTAATCTGCAAGAATAATGAGGTCAGAGTGGGGTCGCCATAATAAACCACGATAATTATTACTGAACTTTGTTGGGAGAGGAACTCATGCAGGATGCAGTGACTGCTGTCATTGGAAGTTACGACATTAAGGGCCGCTACTTAGACCGAGACGCGATTGACACCCTCAAGGCTTACTTTAACACCGGCACTGCTAGAACCCAGGCCGCAGCAGTAATTACCGGAAATGCTGCCCAAATTGTAAAGGCTGCTGGCTCTCGGTTATTTGACGAAAATCCTGAGCTGATTCGTCCGGGTGGCAATGCATATACCACTCGCCGCTATGCCGCCTGCTTACGGGACATGGACTACTACCTGCGTTACGCGACCTATGCGTTGGTGGCTGGAGACATGGATGTTCTGAATGAACGCGTTTTAGAAGGCTTGCGCGAAACTTACAACTCTTTGGGCGTTCCCATTGGACCGACAGTACGCGGCATCCAAATTATGAAGGCTGTGGTTCAAGAGCAGGTTGGTGCTGCTGGCATTGATGCCGCAGAACTCGTCGCTCAACCGTTTGACTACTTATGCCGTCAATTCAGCGAACAAAACATTTAAAAGGTATCTTTACCAATCATTCTTCAACTAGCCAGGTCTTGCCTGGCTTTTTGCGTATAGGGGGTCTCTAAACTTTAGAGACTGCCAATGTCCCTTTGAGGTACCAGCGCCACGGCAACTCGACCCCTTGGGTAATCCCAATGCGAGTGGTTTGCACAAGTTCGATGGGCTGCTGTACAGCGGCAGTGTGAAATTCTGGAGTGGGATGTTCAATCCAAAGGGGAGACAGGGGTGTAAGGGGAATCTCTGTCAGGGTGCGATCAATGTCTAAGACACGGCACAGTTTTCCTGGGCCAGCGCCGAGTTTGGCTTGTGCTTTGGGTAAACCAGCAGCGGCAGCGGGCGTCTCGACATCCAAGGCGATCGCCCGAATTAAGATGGCGCTAGGAATGCCATCGAGGTCAGTCACCACGTTAAAGCAGTGGTACATGCCATAAATAAAGTACACATAGCTGTAGCCAGGTGGGCCAAACATCACCGCATTACGAGGGGTGCGTTTGCGATATGCATGACAAGCGGGGTCGTCGGGGCCATAGGCTTCGACTTCCACAATCATGCCCTGACGCAAGGAACCATCGGCAAAACGGCGAACCAAGCGACACCCAATCAGTTCAGGCGCAACGACCGCAGCGGGGCGTTCAAACCAGTCTTGCTCAATTGGTTGGGCTATTCCCATCATGACTCCGTGTTAAATTCGATGCCCCCACTTCTAATGTATCGAACCTGTAATGTAAGGCGCAGAACTGGCAGAGTAGCCGCTCCTGCGATACGTTAAGAAACGAAGTCATGCTTAATCAGTCACCTTAGGAGGGGACGGTCTATGGATGTCAAACTAGTGCTGGTGGGATTAACCGTTGTGTTTACCATCACTTGTTTGTTCTTTGGCACCAAGAATGGGTTCTACGACAGCGAAGACTACCACGGCAATGGGTCCGCTCACTAGAGCGCCAGGAGATTGGATGTCACCCACAACAACAGACCATCCTGACCAACCCCTGAGTTCAGAGGAGCCTTGTCAGTCTAATTCACTGCAAAGTTGTGCGATCGCCTTAGGCTTAGGGTCGATTCAACGGCATGTTTTATTGTGCGCGGATCAGACCCATGCACTCTGCTGCGATAAAGAAGTCGGGCTGGAGTCTTGGAACTATCTCAAACAGCGCCTCAAAGAACTGAAGTTAGATCGCGTCACACCAACCCAGCCCACCTGCATTTTCCGCACCAAGGCCAACTGTTTGCGCGTGTGTCAGCAAGGCCCCATTTTAGTGGTCTACCCTGACGGCGTGTGGTACCACTCGGCAACGGTTCCAGTGATTGAACGGATTATTCAAGAACATCTGATTGGTAATCAGGTGGTGCAAGACTATGCCTTTGTGCAGGCCCCGTTGCAGGAGCCTGTTTCCTAGGACATTTGCCACGGGCTATCGGTCGACCGAGATGGGCTGCCCCGTGCGATCCAAGTACCCGGTTCGGATGAGGAAGGCTTTGAGAGCAGCAGGAAAGTTAGCGTGTTTGCCCACCACTTTATCGCCTTTGTACTGCTCCAAGCCCCAATCCGATTTGCGATCATATCGCGCCAGCATCAAGTTCCACCCTTGCTGAAACTCGCCCAGCAGAATTTTCTGGGCCACATAGCCTGCCAGTACACCATTGACTGAGGTATTGTCAGGGCGATTCAAACTCTGGTACATGTCCCAAGCCTGCGATCGCAGCACTTTAGGATAACGCCGTGTGACATTGATCAGTTTTCCGGCTTTGTACTGGTAAATGCGACTGGGGGGATAGGATCCGGCGTAGGAATCAAAGGCATAGAGGAAGGCATTATCGACGGAGGCAAATTCTACAGTGCCATTGCCATCTAAATCTTTGAATTGACCGCCCCCGCCATCTAAAGGGCCAAGTTTAGTCGTGGTCAATCGGTTCTGATGCCACCCGTAAATCATATAGCTCATGCAACAGTGCGCACCGCCTGAATACGTGGATACAATCGTCTCTGGCACGGCATCGCGATCTAAGTCTTTCAATTCCACGGTGCCCGTTGACCAAGTCGAAGTCCGCTGTTGCACCTGCAAGCGATCATTATGAAAAATTCGATAGCTGAGGGTGTATTCCGGCAAATCGGGGTTGCTGCCCCGTTGAGCCTCAACTTGAACCTTAATCGGCCCAGACGCCAGGGTTTGCGCTGCAGGAGCAGTCGACTGATCTGGCTTTAACTCAAACAATTCTGCAGCCCTTAATGCGGTTGCAGATCCTAACTCAACACAAACCATCGCAACCATTGCAGTTGCACACTTTCTCACACCCTTCGTAACCGTCCCCATGGGTTTACTCCACTTACCCTGTACTATTCGCCCTATGTTTGGTCAGGACTACCGCTATTCTGGCTTTTTCTCTTGGAAATTAAGGCTGTGTAACGGCTCTAGCCGTACTTATTCATATTGCTTCACTTGCCCAATTGCGGGGGCCAATTCTCGTTGCACCCGTTCGGCGATCGCAATGGACTGGGCCAAGAGGGCTGCAATGTCCTGGGCTTGAGACTGCAGGTCTAGGGTGTTCATCAGGCTGAGGTTTGCGGCCAAATCAACTGTGTGGAGCAAGCTCAAAGTTCCCTGGTGTTCGCGCACAATGCGCTCGGTTTGTAAACCCGCAACTAAACAGTTCCGCGTCAGTTGCAACAGATGAACAGCGTCTGGGTCTAGTGCCAACGCCTGGGTTGCGCTCAGTTGTTGCAATACCAACAGCCCATCCACAACTTCGTGGTAACGATCAATTTCATCCAGTAGGCGGAGGAAGGTACGCTGCGATCGCGCTTGCCGCACACGGTAGCGCTCCAAGGCAACGGATCCGGCCAGCGTTGCCAGGCTCATACTGCCAATCATGATGCGGAAGGAACCACTCAGACGCATCGCCCCTAACCCAATGGGCAAGGTAAACATGAAGATGAGACCCAGCGTCATGACTCGGAAACCCAGCCGCTCAACCCAGTCTTGCCAGTGCCGTCTTTGGGGCGCTCGATATACACCCCAGAGAAAACCACCAACCCAGCGATCGCTAACCTCCAGTCCACTCCATTGCTCAATCTCACGCGGCCATAGTCGGAGTGTATGCCAGTTGGAGTTAGGGGTCATAACCTCAACCTGCACCCATCATCAGATTGGTAATGGCCGTCCAAACCCCACCAAGGAAGTTCCCAGATCGCGGACGAAACCACTCAAACGACTCACTAGGGGAGCCAAAAAAGGGGCGCAATGTCCAGCCGAGCTGACTCCCAACAAATCCATACAAGGCCAGCCACAGGCGCAAAATTTTGGTGCGCAGTTTCACGTTGATATCCGTTTCTAGAGCATCCGGTCGCATCGCTTGATAGAGAAAGGACACACCAAAAATCCCGGTCAGCGTAAAAATGGCAACATTGAGCAGCAAGAAAAAGGAATAATCCTTATCCGGCGAGATGGTGATTAAAAAGAACAGCGTCACTGGGGCAAAGCCACACAACAGCAGCGCAATCACAGAGGCAGTGCTGAGCACGTAGGTAAAGTGTTGGGCAATGGATTTCACCGACCCAAACAAGACATTAAAGATATACAGTGCAGGCAAGCACACCACTAAGGTCAGCAGATAAAGGGCGGGCAGCTTAATGGCAGAAGCCAAGGCCTGTTGGGGGCTGCTAAACGCGCCAATAATCGCGCCATAAACCCCAAAACACAGAAAGCTCCCCATCAACAGCGCCGAGATTTTAGTTTTCAGCCCCACCTTGTCATGAATTTCTGCCAAAAATGCTTTGCGATCTTGCAGCAACTCTAAAAAAACACCCAAAAAGCTCATGGCTCGTTGCTTAACTCGTCTGTATCAACTTAGCCAGCCCCACAGTGCTTGTCAGTCGGCTTCAGTCGGCAATGCCAAGGCAAAGTCGGAAATCGTCGGATGCAGAAAAAGCACTCTGCTTCTAGAATTCAAGCATCACGATAAAAGCCAAAAGGCTGCGTACCCAGCAGACGAGGTTGCCCATGATAACGCGCGTTGACAGAATATTCAAATCACTAGGATAATTGAGGTTTGTGTAAACAGTCGTTTTTAAATAAGTCCTTTGGCTAACGTAGTTGTAATTGGAGCCCAGTGGGGCGATGAAGGGAAAGGCAAGATTACAGACTTGCTCAGTCGCTCAGCCGATATTGTGGTTCGCTATCAAGGCGGAGTCAATGCAGGCCACACTGTCGTCGTAAACGATCAAACCTTTAAGCTGCACCTCATTCCTTCCGGAATTTTGTATCCCAACACCGAATGCATTATCGGCTCAGGTACGGTGATTGATCCGAAGGTGCTGCTCCAAGAGCTAGACACGCTGCATGAACTGGGCATTTCCACCCAGAATCTCTTCATCTCCAGTGCAGCACACGTTACCATGCCTTACCATCGCCTCATCGACCAGGCGGCTGAGGTGCAACGGGGTGCCCACAAGATTGGAACCACGGGTCGAGGCATTGGCCCAACCTATGCGGACAAGTCAGAGCGCACGGGCATTCGCATGCTGGACCTGATTGACCCAGACGGATTACGGTCTCAGGTGGAATGGATTGTCAACCACAAGAATGTACTCCTAGAAAAACTGTACGGTTTACCACCGCTCGATGCTGAAGAGGTGATCGCTGAATATGCAGCGTATGCTGAGCGGTTGAAGCCCTATGTTGTGGATTGTTCGCTCACCATCTATGATGCCATTCTCAAGCGGCGCAATATTTTATTTGAAGGCGCTCAAGGGACACTCCTCGACTTAGACCACGGCACCTATCCCTATGTCACCTCCTCCAACCCTGTTGCGGGTGGAGCTTGTGTTGGCACTGGCGTTGGGCCCACGATGATTGACCGAGTAATTGGCGTTGCCAAGGCCTACACGACCCGTGTTGGCGAAGGACCTTTCCCCACAGAACTGAGCGACGACATCGGACATTTACTGTGCGATCGCGGTGCAGAATTTGGCACCACGACAGGACGTCAACGCCGTTGTGGTTGGTTTGATGCGGTGATTGGCCGTTATGCCGTTCGCATCAATGGGATGGATTGTCTAGCCATTACCAAGCTAGACGTTTTAGATGAGATGGAAGAGATCAAAGTTTGCGTTGCCTACGACATTGATGGGCAGCGCTGCCGTGATTTTCC
Organism: Stenomitos sp.; assembly: GCA_036704065.1. GTDB lineage: Bacteria > Cyanobacteriota > Cyanobacteriia > Thermosynechococcales > Thermosynechococcaceae > JAAURS01. The sequence goes on along the minus strand of DATNQK010000556.1, from coordinate 5,116 downwards.
GACCAATGCGCGGGTGTTTGCCCAATGCAAGCCTGTCTACGAAACATTCCCAGGGTGGAAACAATCAACCAGTGAATGTCGCACCCTGCAAGAGTTGCCCAAGGCTGCACGCAATTACCTCAAGTTTTTAGCCGAAATTATGGAAGTCCCCATTGCGATCGTGTCTTTGGGGGCAGCAAGAGATCAAACCATCATTGTGGAAGATCCAATTCATGGACCGAAACGTGCCTTGCTCTATGAAAATCAAGTAGATTTGGCAGAATCCGCGTAAAATTGATTGCATAATTATTTTGGAGAGATCGAGCTTTTAGTTGCATGCTCGATCTCTTTTTTTGATATACATACAGACGCCTTTGGGTATCTTATGGACGTCATGGAATGCATAAGTTAGATTGAAATCACGTTTTTAAGATTCAGTATGAGCATTAATAACCTTAGGTCTCCTGCTTCTATTTCACCCAATACAACAATCGTGGCCAGCCGCGATCAAGTTTCATCGGACTTAGCGGGGGAGTCGGTTATCTTAAATTTGAAAAACGGAACTTATTACGGATTGAATGAGATCGGCAGCGTCATCTGGAATCTTATTCAAGAGCCGAAAACTTTAGCAGATATTTATGTGCATATTCAACAAGAGTACGATGTTGACGCACAAACCTGCGAGGCAGACATTCAAGCCTTACTCCAAGACATGATCAATGCTCAGTTAATCGAAACCAGTGATGCGGTTAAGGGCTAAGGTGCGACAGCGCTCTCTCGGCGATCTGTGGCTGTTCATGCAAGCGTATTGCCTGCTGTTGTTGATTCGATTGGGGCTATGGCTCGTGCCATTTGAGCGACTGCATCGTTGGGTAGAGTGGTTCAGCCAATTTTCCATGACCCAGCAACCACCACTGCGCCACGCCAACCCAAATGTCGTGAAACAAGTGGTTTGGGCAGTGGATGCAAGTGCTAGGCGCATGGTGAAACCTGTTAAATGCTTAGCCAGAGCGCTAACCGTGAAAGCGCTACTCGGTCAGCACAACTGCCCAGCAGATCTAAAAATTGGGGTAGCCAAAAATCAACAGGCTCAGTTAGAAGCTCATGCTTGGATCGAAGTTGAAGGCCAAGTTGTGATTGGCCACCTTCCAGATTTGCAGCGGTTTAAACCGCTGCCTACTCTGCCTCAGGGTTAAATGAGAAGTGACAACAGGTTAAAACCTTAAAAAGAATCTAGAAAAGTTGGCAAAAATAGAGGTTACGATTATTTTAGAAAGACGAGTCAAATATCTTGGAGAATTGAAGCGTAAAAGACTTTAAAAGTTTGCTTTAATTCATCTTTACGCTTGTTTTGTTCAAGGGGCCTGATTTTCAACCTTAATTCCAGAAAAATCCTGTCATCATGAGTGCAATTGTCGGTATTTATCATCTGAATCAAAGCCCCGTTTCCCCCACAGAGTTGGGGCAGATGATGGATACGCTGGCGCATCGAGGCACAGACGCAGCTAAGATTTGGACTGAAGACTGCGTGGGGTTGGGCTGTCGTCTTCAATGGACCACGCCAGAGTCTTTCTTAGAAGAATTACCCTTAATTCATGCCTCAGAAACCACCGTCTTAACCGCTGATGCTCGGATTGATAATCGCTCAGAGTTGATTGAGATGCTAGGGTTGAGCGATCGCCCAGCCGATAAAATCACTGATAGTTGTTTAATTTTAGCGGCCTATCTCAAATGGGGTGAGCGCTGTCCTGCCTATTTAATCGGGGATTTTGCCTTTGCGATTTGGGATCGGCGGCAGCAGTGTTTATTTTGTGCCCGCGATCCCATGGGGGTAAAACCCTTTTACTATTACCGCACTGCGCAAACCTTTGTTTTTGCATCTGAAATTAAAGCACTATTAGCGCTGCCATTTGTACCCCACCGCCTCAATGAGGCCATGGTTGCCGATTATTTAGCCAAAATTTTATTTTGCATTCGTAAGGAAGATTCTTTTTACAAAGATATTCAAGAACTGACCGCAACCCAAAGTTTACGGATTACTCCTGAGAAATTTCAGGTTCAAACCTATTGGGAACCAGATTTGTCGCACGAGCTTAAACTTGGGAGCGATCAAGAGTATGTCGAAGCCTTTCGCGAAATTTTCGTTGAGTCCGTACAGTGCCGATTGCGCAGCGCCTTCCCCATTGGTTCCACCCTCAGTGGTGGGTTAGATTCAACCTCAATTGCCTGCACAGCACGGACACTACTAAACCAAACAGGACAACCACCCCTCAAAACCTTCTCAGCTATTTTTCCAACGCTGGCAGAACAGTTCCCTAAAATTGACGAGCGTCATTATATGGATGCGGCGATCGCCTTAGGCGATCTAGACGCCCACTTTGTCCGAACCGATCTCGTCAGCCCGCTCATTGATTTAGCCGATGTGTTTCACTACGGCGAAGAACCTGGCCCAGCACCAAACCTATACCTTGATTGGGAAGTTTTCAAAGCCGCTCAACAGCAAGATGTACGGGTTTTGTTCACAGGCATTGATGGGGATACCACGATTACCTATGGCGTCCAGTACTTAGAAGAATTAGCCCGTGCTGGACGTGGCCTCAAACTATGGCAAGAAGGCTCAGCGCTGGCTAAAGTATGGAAGAAATCCCGTCGTGACGTGATTTGGAATTACGGCATTCGGCCTGCCATTCCAGAGCCTGTCTTGCAAGTGGGGCGGCGACTGCGCGGACGGCCTGCTCAAGTAGATTCTGACGGCTGGGATATCCGTACTACCGTTCTACGCCCTGACTTTGCCCAACGCATGAACATTTTTGAAACGGTGCAGAGTGATGCCGTACAGTCCTTAGAACTGGGCAAGTCAAAGCTATCGGCACGGGAAGAGCACTGGCTCTCGTTGCACTATGGTTCTGTGCGCTATGCATTGCAGTGGCTCGACAAGATGGCCGCTCGGTTCTCCTTAGAAGCCCGTCATCCGTTTTGCGATCGCCGCCTCATCGAATTTTGTTTAGCCCTGCCAAGCGGTCAAAAGCTGCATCAAGGCTGGACCCGTTCTATTTTAAGACGCTCAATGGAAGGCATCTTGCCGCCAGCCGTTCAGTGGCGTTTAGGCAAAGGAGACTTGAGTGCCAACTTTCTGCGTCGACTCTTGGGCGATGAACAAAACACCTTGGAACGTGTCATTTTCCGCGATCATGCCGCCATTGAAGCCTATATCGATATCCCTGCCCTACAAACCGCTTACCAAAACTACCGAGAGCATCCCCAAACTGCGGATAACGATGCTGTAAATATCTTTGTAGCCATTAACCTTGCCCTCTGGATTGAGCAAGCTCAACCAACCTCTTAAAAGCCCATTTTTGCCCTTTTCAGTTGAATCATTGTAACTTTCTATGTACTCAAAAAAAGAACGATATGCTATGAATGCTAGAGGATTTACATAATCCCTTCTAGCCTGTTGCTCCCCCGAGCAAATCAGATCAAACGCAAGGAGAATAAACGATGCAAAACTTAAAGCCTTGGACAGCACCTAAGCTGACCACCCATGGTGGCGTTGAAACCATCACGGCTCAACTAATCAAACCCAAAAAATTGGGTTCTTCAGATGATTTCGGCGTCCCTGGAATCAGCAGCCCCTAAGGTTCAGACTTAGGTTCTATCCCCAACTATCGGTCTTCATTTTTTTGAATCCATAGTTGGGGATTTTTATAGAATGTTGTGCCACCCATAAAGCCATGTTGCAGTATTTTGCCTATGGATTGGGAATTCATTCCAATCTGGCATTGCCCGAATTTATACCACAGAATACTGCTTGTGACGTTACCATTACGCTCCAGCCGCCTGGCCCTGCGCCTGAACCTTTGCCGGAAATGCGGCAGTACTTAAAAATTTCGCCTCAAGAAACCATTGTTGCCATCCAAGACATTGGTATTTTCCACATCCGTGCAGGGCGAGAAATTTTAGTCACCCCTTTCCCCGAATCTGAGGAACGCCTTATTCAGCTCTGCATTGCAGGTAGTATTATGGCAATCCTGCTGTACCAACGGGGATGTCCGTTGTTATTGCACGCCAGTGCCATTGCCCTCAACAATCAGGTCGTGTGCATTCTCGGTAACTCAGGAGACGGCAAATCTTCAACCGCAGCAGCCTTCATAGCAAAAGGCCATCGAATTATTTCTGACGATGTGGTGCCCATTCAGATCACTCCCTCAACCATTCATGTGGTACCGGCTTACCCTCAAATCAAAATTAGTCCAGAAATTGCCACCGCCTTTGACTATCCCCCAGAACAGCTCAGCTTTCTGCACCCACGCTTGGGGGAGTATGCCTACCGCTCACTTACGCAGTTTGATGCCACACCTGCACCCCTGAGCCGGATTTACGTGTTGAATGATAGTGACACCCTTAGCATCGAAAGGCTACCCCCTCAAACTGCTATGGTTGAAATGATTCGCCATAGTTATGGGTTACAGCCGTTTGGGCCTGCCCTAGACAGGGCACTGCATTTGAGCACTTGCACCCAACTGCTGAATCACGTCTCGGTTTGTCGGCTGAATCGCCCCCGCTCGATTCCTTTGCTCGCGGAAGTGGTGCGTTGCATCGAATCGGATGTATTGCAAGCCGTTTCAACCTCGTAAGCCTTCCACTGTGCCATTGATGGCATCTGGTTCCCCATGTCAGCAGGACGAAAACTCCAGGCCAAGCTGGTTCAATCTTTTCATTTACTGCCTGCGCTAAGGCTGGTTTGGCAGAGTTCTCCGCGCTGGACGGTTGCGCGTGGCTTTGTCTTAATCTTGCAGGGCATCTTGCCGCTGATTTCTTTATTTTTGCTCAAGCTGATCATTGATCAGATTGCAGTGAGCTTATCTGCGGTAGATAAAAATGCGGCCTTTCACCAAGCCTTAATTCTGTTGATCATGCTTGGCTGTGTGATGCTGCTGAATAGCGCCTTTAGCTCACTCTCGGAGTTGGTGAGTGCTGCACAGGCTCAGCGGGTCACGGATTACATGCAGGAGTTGCTATTTCGCAAATCTGTCGCGGTTGATTTAGAGTATTACGAAAATTCCCAATACTACGACACGTTACAGCGTGCCCAGCAAGAGGCCCCCTTTCGTCCCAATCAAATTCTGAATCGGATTGC
>DATNQK010000555.1:0-2823 GCA_036704065.1 Stenomitos sp. | reverse complement strand
GTTGAAGTCTGACGGTGGAATTGGATTCTTTATCTGGGATGCCTATAACAGTGGGGGCGACAACGGCAATAGCGCCATCATTTTAGCCATCCTCTACGTAGGGCTAGTAGGTCTGGTTCTGGATCGATTGGTCGGTTGGCTTGGTTCCTTGATTGTGTCGGAAAAGTAGCGTCTAAGAGCTAGAGTCTCATGTCTGTATTTGTTGGAATTGACCACATCGATAAAGTCTTTTCACTGCCCAATGGCGCACAATACATCGCGCTCAAAAATATTGACCTCAAAATTCAGCAAGGGGAGTTTGTCTCTTTAATTGGACACTCTGGCTGTGGAAAATCGACCTTGTTAAACATCGTGGCAGGGTTAGATCGACCCAGCCAAGGTGGGGTTGTGCTGGAGGGTCGGGAAGTGACTCAACCTGGGCCAGATCGCATGGTGGTGTTTCAAAACTACTCCTTGCTGCCTTGGTTGACCGTGCGAGAAAATATCGCGTTAGGGGTGCGCAAGGTCTATGCTCACTTGCCCAAGGGCGAACAGCGCGGCATTGTAGAGCAGCATATTGATTTGGTCGGGTTGCGCCATGCGGCAGACAAAAAACCGGCGGAACTGTCTGGTGGGATGAAGCAGCGAGTTTCCATTGCGCGTGCGCTTGCCCTAAAGCCGAAAGTCTTGCTGTTAGATGAACCCTTTGGTGCGCTTGATGCGTTGACTCGGGGCAATTTGCAAGAACGGTTAATGCAGATTTGCCAGGAACACAATGTCACCTGCGTGATGGTGACTCACGATGTGGATGAAGCCTTGTTGCTCTCTGATCGGGTGGTGATGCTGACCAATGGCCCCGAAGCGCATATTGGACAGATCATTGAGGTACCCATTCCTCGCCCAAGACGTCGCTTGGAAGTGGTTAAGCATCCAAGCTACTACAGCCTGCGCAACGAAATGCTGTATTTCTTAAATCAGCAGAAACGGGCAAAACTGCGCCGCAAGGCTCAACCTGCTGCTGTTGCAAGCCACGGTTTAGAAAAGGTCAATCTAGAAATTGGGTTTATTCCGCTCACTGACTGTGCGCCATTGGCGATCGCCCAAGAGAAGGGATTCTTTCAAAAATATGGTCTAGAACAAGTCAACCTCAATCGCGAACCGAGTTGGAAGGCGATTGTGGATGGAATTCGCACCAATCGCTTGGATGCAGCACAAATGGTTGCGGGGATGCCTTTGGCGATGAGCCTAGGTGTTGGCGGTTATGATCCGCTGCCCATTGTGACCTCCCTGGTGTTGAGCCGCAATGGCAATGCCATTACTCTCAACCGTGCGCTGTACGATCAAGGCGTCCATTCGCTCCAAGATCTCAAAGCTTACCTTGATGCCCACCCCGATCAAGTGCATCGCTTTGGTGTGGTGCATCCTGCCTCAATGCATAACCTGCTGTTGCGGTATTGGTTGGCTGCTGCGGGTATTGACCCAGATCGAGATGTAGAACTACTGGTCATTCCTCCGGCTCAGATGGTGTCCAACCTCAAGGCAGGAAATATTGATGGATACTGCGTGGGTGAACCTTGGAACTCCCGTGCCATACAAGAAGGCATTGGTTATGCGATCGCCACGGATCTAGATATTTGGCCGAGTCACCCTGAAAAAGTACTGGGTGCTCGAGAAGAATGGATCAATGCCTACCCCCGTACCCATCTTGCGTTAGTGAAAGCACTGATCGAGGCCTGTGAGTATTGCGAACACAGTTCCAATCGCGAGGAAGTATTAGAGATCCTTTCTCAACCTCAGTATGTCGGCGTGACGCCGGCTTATATGCGCCCTGGGTTCATTGATCCCTATGTGCGAACGGCTGAGTCTGAACCTGAGCCCTGCTATCGCTTTAACCAGTTTTATGTCGATCACAGTACCTGTCCGGGGCGTGCTGAGGGGCTGTGGATTTTAACCCAAATGGCACGGTGGGGTATGACTCCCTTTCCAAAAAATTGGGTTGATATCCTTGAGCGTACGCGGCGCATCGATCTCTATGGTGAGGCTGCTCGGGCGTTGAAGCTGCCTGATGCAGAACCTGATCGCGATCCGTTTGCCTTGTTCGATGGCATTCCCTTCAATCCAGATGATCCGATTAGGTACCTCAACCACATGGCCATTCATCGAGATCTGCTGATTCAGGAAATCAATATCGATATGCCTGCTGCTGCTTAATGCATGGGTATGCAGTCTGACCCCTGACTTGAGAGGTCAATCTCTTCGGGCTGCGGTTGTCCAGATGTTTCTCAGTTCTGCTGTGCTTTCCCTTGTCCCTTGCTGTGTTTGAGCCACTTCTATGCAAATGATTGTTGAACCCAAACCTTTGGCCGCACACCTCAAACCTGATCCGTTTCTGGTGATTGAGGGCGTCAGCAAGGTTTATCCTACCCCCAGAGGACCCTACCCTGTTTTAGAGAATGTTGATCTCACGGTCTATGAAGGCGAGTTTGTTTGCCTGATTGGTCACTCTGGTTGTGGTAAGACGACGCTCTTAAACATGGTGTCTGGGTTTAATAAACCCACGACTGGAGAGGTCAGGCTGCAAGGTCGCCGCATTGTGAAACCTGGCCCAGATCGGATGGTGGTGTTTCAAAATTACGCACTGCTGCCGTGGAAGACTGCATTTGAGAATGTCTATCTTGCTGTTAATGCAGCTTTTCCACAAAAGTCTAAGAAGGAAAAGAAAGACATTGTTCGCTCCCATCTGGCGATGGTGGGTCTCGATGAAGCGGCTAACAAAAAGCCAGGACAACTGTCGGGTGGGATGAAGCAACGGGTAGCGATCGCCCGTGCCCTGGCCATCCGACC
>DATNQK010000554.1:0-24241 GCA_036704065.1 Stenomitos sp. | reverse complement strand
TTGCCTAAAAAGAGGAGCAACGGTAGCGACATTAAAAAGACAACCCCAACAATGCGAAATGTATCGGCGTAAGATAGCACAGCCACCTGAACTTCAACGGCTTGGCGGAGGGTAGATAGAGCCTGCTCATGGGCTGTCACCACATCCGCACCGTGGCTGCGATAAAGTCCCATCAGGAGATTAAGGCGCTCGTTGGTTTCTAGATTGTAGGGACTCAACTTCGCCAACAATACAGTACGGTGAAAAGCTTCCCGTTGCGCCAGTAAAGTTGTAATCACAGCAATGCCAATACTGCCCCCCAACTGCCGCGTGAGGTTATAAAAGCCGGAACCTGCCGAAATTACAGCCTTGGGCAGCGAACCTAAAGTAGCTAAACTTAAGGGCAAAAACATCAAAACGGTAACTGCACCACGCCACACCAATGGCCAAAATAAATCGTCTGAACCTGTTTGGGGTGTAATGTTGGCCAAGTTAAACATCACAAGCGCAGTCCCCACAGCCCCACAAGCAATCAAGATCCGAGCATCAACCCGAGAGGCCAGTTTCCCCAAGATAATCATCATGATGGCTGAGGCCAAAGCACCAGGCGCAAGGAGCCAGCCTGTTTTTGTGGCGGAAAACCCTAGTACGGTTTGGGCAAACAAGGGCACGGCAAACAAGGCACCATATAACCCCATCCCCAAAATGCCGGAATACAGGCTACCTGCTGCGAGGGAACGATAGCGGAGAACACGCAGATCGACGGCTGGCGCAGCGGTGTTCAACTCATGCCATATAAACAGAAACAGTCCCACCACGGCCACCACTCCAAGGGTGACAATAAAGCCAGACTCGAACCATCCTTCGGACTCTCCTTCTTCTAAGAAGGCTTGGAGTGCGCCCACAGAGACGGTTAACAATCCAATGCCCCACCAATCAACCCTACTCTCCCGCGTAGCTTGGCTAGCAGCATCGGGCTGTAAAAAGAACAGGGCCATAGCCACCGCTGCAATCCCAATGGGAAGGTTAATAAAGAAAATCCAACGCCACCCCAAGGTATCAGTTAAGTAACCGCCTAAGGTTGGCCCAATGGCAGGCCCAGCAATCACACCCACACCAAAAATGGCTTGGGCTAATCCTTGCTCAGCGGGTGGGAAGGTTTCGAATAGGATGGCTTGGGCTTTGGCCAATAAACCACCCCCACACAGTCCTTGCAAAATTCGGGCGATGACCAGCATGGGCAGGTTAAACGCAAGGCCACATAAGAAGGACGCAATCGTAAAACCCACCATAGAAAACACAAAGTAGGCTTTTTTACCGAAGCGATCGCCCAACCAAGCGGAGAGCGGAATGAGCACCACATTGGCGATCGCATAGCCCGTCACCACCCAGCCAATTTCTGTAATCGTTGCCCCTAAGGTCGTTTGAATATCCTTAAGGGCCACATTCACAATGCTGGTGTCGATCACTTCCAATAAAGCGCCTAACGCAGCCGTAGCAGCGATCGCCCATTTGAGCGGCCCTTGCACATACCCCATTGCCGCTGCGGGTGTGGCAGCGGTCGAGGTCTGGGCTGAAGCCATCGAAGTAGAAGCGCGAGGAGCCATACCCAAGTTACCGTTGTGCCGTTGCAGAAACAGGCGCAGAGGCAGTATCCACCGTCACCTTAGCGCTCAGCCCAGGCCGGAGCATGTGCAGCGGATCCGTTTGCGCTGCCAGAGTTAAACGTACCGGAACCCACTGCACCACTTTATTGAAATTGCCCGTGGCATTGTCTGGGGGAATGAGCGCAAACTGCGCACCCGTTGCTGGACTGATGCCTGCCACAGTGGCTTGGAAGTGACGACCGGGGTAAGCATCCACCTCGACTTCCGCCTTTTCACCAATGTGCAGTTGATTGAGTGCCGTTTCCTTAAAGTTGGCTTCCACATAAACTTGGTCCGACTGGAGCGGCACTAGCGCCATTAAGGCTTGCCCTCCCTCTACTTTCTGTCCCACCTGAGCAGTCAATTGCCCCACATAACCGCTAATCGGGGCATTAATGACGGTGTACTGAAGCTGTTGTTTGGCCAACGCTAGGGCAGCCTCCGCTTGCCTAATTTGGGCCTGAGCCAGTTGCTGCTGATCTTTTTGGACAATCACAGCGTCTCCAGAGACTTTAGTTTCTGCCACTTGCCCACTGGCAGCAGCCGTTTCGCTTTGGGTTTTGCCCAAATTGGCCTGGGCTGTCTGTAACCCAGCCTGAGCTTGCGAGACTGCTTGTTGTGCAGCAGCCAATTGGGCTTGCGCATTGCGATAGGCCGCCTTGGCGGTGTCAAACTGTTGGGCCGAAACTGCACCAGCGTTGTACAGCATGCTGTAGCGACGAAAATCGGCTTGTGTTTTTTCAACTTCTGTTTGGGCTTGAGCCACATTAGCCTGGTTGGTATCAATCACCGCTTGCGCTTGGGCCACCGCAGAATGTGCGGCAGCAATGGCCGATTGACTCGCGGCCAACTTGGCCTCAGATTGTTGCACCTGAGTCGGGGTGGTGCGTTGCGACTGGCGCACGGTATCAGCAGCACTTTGATACTGGGCTTGAGCGATCGCCAGTTGTGCCTCAGCCTGTTGGATTTTGAGCTGTAGGTCTTGATCTTCGAGCGCTACTAATGGTTGCCCTACCTTCACTGCCTGTCCTTCTTTCACGAGGACACGCTGAATTGTGGCAGGAATTTTGGCAGAAATTGGAGAAAGATGCCCTTGAATCTGTGCATTCTCGGTACTGACATGGACTTGCTGAAACTGCCACCAACGCCAGCCAAATGTTAACCCCGCGGCTAAAGCGATCGCACCTGCAAGTACCAAGCCAATCTTCCGAGGCGATCGCCATTGGGAACGAGGCTGTTCTGGAGAGGGTTCAGCCAGCAGTTCTTGAGCCTCTGGTTCCTGGGACGATTCCTGGAACGCCTGCACAGGCTCAACCTTGACCTCTTCCTTTGCTTCCTTCGCTGTATTCACTTCTGCTGTACTCACTTCGCCTTGGGGTTGAACATGCGGCGATGATGCTAGAGGAGCAGTTTTCATGGAAATCTTCCTTATCGTCTAATCCAGCCAGCAATACCTAGAAACAAGAGACAACATCTCCCTCCTCGACCGCTCGTCTGGGTGGATGGCGATCGCAGTTCAGCAGTTGCTGTATCTTTTGGGGCAACAAGAGGCCCAATCACAATTGAGGCGGCAATTCTACCGATGGCAATGGCGTATATTGAGGCGTTGCAATACCAGACACAAACAGACGGATGCAGTGCACCACATACTCCTCTTTGCTATAGCCCAGACAGGTAGGTGAGATGCGACGCCGCAACATCCCTGCCAGAAGCATGCCGGTAAACACATCAATGGTTGCCGACAGATTCACATCAGCACGCACAGACCCACGCTCAACATGATTTTGGAGGTACGCCGCCAACTTCTGGCGCAAGGGCAAAGCAGCTTGCTGAAAAACCTGAAGGGCTTCTTCTGGGTGGCGCTGTGCTTCACCAATAAACATCCGCACCAATGCTTCATGCTTTTCGAGCATGTTGTTGTACAACCACGCATAATGCGTGAGATCGCGGTGTAAGTCTTGAGTCCACTCGGCAGTGTTGGCCAGCGCTTCAGATTGCAATGCAGTAATGTGCTGTGCAACGGCACTTAAAAGCTGTTCCTTAGTGCGAAAGTGTCGAAATAGCGTCACTTCGCTCACCCCAGCCACCTGAGCAATTTCGCGGGTCGTTGCTCCCACAATGCCCTCGCGGGCCATCACATCGATTGCTGCCTCTAATAGGCGATCGCGCGTTCTTGCTAGCTTTGATGTACCCATAATTAATGTAAGTGCTTACTTACATTATGTTGATTTCTATTTTCCGTGTCAAACCAACCCGTGGCCTTGCCCCTTGCAGCCCAAAGAACCGCAAGCGCCATCTTGCGCTCACCGTGCAGCAGCAATGGGAAGCAGAGGGTTTACTGAGATTGTTGATAGTTCTGCTGTGATACCGAGATTTAGTGCATTATCCAGAAACTTCAAGTCGGTACCAACGATTGAATTGTCGTGGCTAGATGCTTTAACTTCACAGGCTTACTGAGATAACCCGTCGCACCTGCCTGGAGGCAGCGAGCTTTATCCGCTTCCATTGCTAAGGCCGTTAGTGCAATGATGGGCACTTCCTTAAACGCAGGATCGCTTCGCAGCGTTTGGATTGCCTCTATCCCATCTACTTTTGGCATTTGGATATCCATCAGGATCAGATCTGGGTGCTCCGCTTTCGCCACATCAATTGCTTCCTGACCATTATGAGCCACAATCACCTGAAACCCTTTGGCGATAAGGTAGGTAGACATGGTCGCAATGTTGGCCTCATTGTCTTCCGCCAATAAAATTAAGGGCATTGTGCCCCCTGCCATCGGCAAAGTATCTTGCACAATGCCCGACTCGTCAGTCCAGCCAGAACGGAGGCCATCCAGTCCTTCAACGCAGGGCAAATAAATCACAAAGCAACTGCCCACACCAACTTGGCTTGTCAATTCGACTTGTCCTCCATGCAACTCAACAATGCGTTTCACCAAAACAAGGCCCAAGCCTGTGCCCTGGTATTCGCGATTGAGCGCACTATCAATTTGCACAAAGGGTTGGAACAGGGTTGAAATCTTATCTGGGTCAATGCCAATGCCCGTATCCGTAATCGCAATTCGCAAAAAACCGTCTTCAGGCTGCTTAATGTCTAACGTAATCCGTCCCTCTGGAGGAGTAAATTTGACGGCATTATTGAGCAGATTGATCAACACTTGGCGCGTACGACGTTCATCTACCCAGAGATTTGGCAATCCATTAGGGATATGAGTTTCAATTTGAATTCTTTTTTGGAAGGCCTGTTGTTTGACAAAGGTGAGACTGGATAAACACAAAGGCGTGACTGGGGTAGACGCACACTCAAGTTGAATATGCCCCGACTCGATTTTGGCCACGTCTAAAATATCGTTGATTAAGTCGAGCAGGTGCATAGCGCTGCTATTAACAGTTGCCAGAGCCTTCTGTTGCCGATCATTGATACTCCCAAAGACTTTTTCTGTGAGTCCTTCTGTCATCCCCAAAATAGCGTTGAGGGGGGTGCGCAGTTCATGGCTCATGTTGGCTAAAAATTCGTCTTTGAGACGCGTCGCCCGCGCTAACTCTTCATTACGCTGGGTCAGAAGCTGTTGTGCAAGTTCTCGTTCGCTTAACTGTTGCTGAACTTGCTGTAACAAATTGGATTGTTGAATGGCGATCGCCAACTGACTTGCCGTTTGCTGCAATAACTCGATATCCCAAGTCGTCCATGTGTAGGGAGCATCATTGCGGTAAAGCGCAAACAATCCCCATAGCTGATCACCATAGTTAATAGGCGCAATTGCATAGGATCTGGCTTGAAATTGCTCTAAAAGATCGACATGACAAGGCTGCAATCCTGCCTCATAGATGTCATTCACGATCATGGTTTCATTGTGGCGAAACCGTCCACCTTGGGTCTCTTGGAGGTACGAATCCTCCCAAATCTTGCGCACTTCAGAACCGACCAGCTTCACCCACCCCTCAGCAACAGACTCAGCAATAAATTCGCCACTCCAGTCTGCTTGGAAACGATAAACAGCCACCCGATCCACTTCTAGCAACGTTCTGACTGCTGTAACAGCAGAACTGAGAATGGCATCAAAGTCTAGAGATTGACGAATGGCTTGGGATACATTCCAGATCACCTGCTTTTGCCGAGTTTGCTGCTGAAGCTGATATTCAACGGCTTTGCGATCGCTAATATCAATGGAAGTTCCCCGAATCCGCTCCTTTTCACCCGCCTCGTTGTAGAGAAGGCCACCGCATGAATAGAGCCAATGAACCGAGCCATCTTGCCAACAAATTCTATGTTCGACACTCAGCGGTACATCGTGTTCTATAGTGGCCGCGAGCGCGGCATCCACCTGAGCCCGATCCGCAGGCCATATCGAAGCTTGCCATTGGCTGGGTAGGACTATGTTTTGTTCCGCTGGATAACCCATTAAGGCAAACATCTGCGGGGACATAAGACAGGTGAAATCCGCCAAGAAAAGATCCCATGCTCCAATGTTGCTGACTTCTACAGCCAGACGGTTAAATTCTTCGCTACGGCGCAGTGCCTCTTGACTGCTGCGGATCGCCTCTTCTGCGGCTTTGCGCTCGGTAATGTCATTGGCACAGCCAATCAGACGTAGGAGTTGACCGTGCTCATCATGCATCATGGAAAGCCGCAAACTGATATAGAGCAGCTCACCTGCCTTGGTACAAACACAAACTTCGAGTTCATGGGTGCCTTTGGCAAACAAAGGCTCTAGCAACAGGGGTTGAAGTTCATCGGGGTTGGGGTACAAGAATGCAACATTGCGGCCGATTGCTTCTGTTGCAGTGTAGCCGTAAAGCCTTTGTGCTCCCTGGTTCCAACTACAAATGATGCCGTCAATATCTGTTGAAATTACCGCATCATTGATGAGCTCTAACATTTTCGACTGCATCTGCAAGGTTATTTCAGTTTGCTTAGCAGCACTGACATCCCATGCTTCTGCAATTAACATATAGGGTTCTTGTTTCTCGTCCAGTAACGGTCGTAAAGAAAGATCAAGGCAAACCCATTGATTGCCAGCATCTAACCCTTCTAAGGCATAGCGAACCCATCCGCCTTGCGCAGCCAGTGCAATGGTAGCCCTGAGCTGCTCTTGTGCAATGTGGCTGATGTCTAGCCAAGGGATTTCCCAAAAGGGTTGATTCAGAACCGTTTCATACTGCAACCCTTTGAACTTTAATGCAGTCTGGTTCACATCTAATACCCGACCGTCGAGATCTAGCAGGGCCGTTAACTGAAACGTATGGTTAAACAAACCATGAAATTTCTGTTCACTATTCACCAAGTCGCTGGTGCGTTGCTCAACTTGCTGCTCTAATGCTGAATTAAGCGCTTGCAGATTTTGGTGAAGGGTCGCTTGCTGAATGGCGATCGCCACTTGTACCGAGAGTTGCTGCAAAAACTGCACCTCTGCTGCTTCCCAATGACGAGGCGTAGCACACTGATGGGCCACCAATAAGCCCCAAAGCGGATCCTCTGCATTGGGCAACAGAATGGGAACCACCAAGTTGGCTTTAACCTGAAACCGCCTTAATAGCGCACGGTGACAATCACTTAAGGAAGCACTCTCGATATTGTCTGCAACAAAGATTTTCCCCGCTCGATAGGCATGGCCATGAGTTTGTTGAAAGCAAGTATCAACAATGTGATTTCGCAAACTAGACTTCCACGGCGCGGCAACCGATTCGGCCACCACCGTACCGCTCATATCGGGATTAAATTGAAAAATGATGACACGATCTGCCGCCAAAAAAGTGCGCACCTCTTCCACAACTGCGGGCAGAATCTCGTCTAGTTCTAGGTACTGCCGAATCCGCAAAGCAGTTTCAGCCATGATAACTGCTTGTTGCTGGCTCGACTGCTGCAAGCGATCAGCCCAAACAGCCCGGTTAGACACAAGCTTGACAGCATCAGATAGCGCAGCCGGTGTTACCTCTTCTTTCGCCAACCCATCTGCTACGCCTAGCCTCATTGCCTGCATCGCCAATCGCTCAGATCCTGCGGTGAAGAACGCAATGACTGGCAAAGGCCCATCGATTTGAACAGCTCTTAGCGCTTCTAATAGCTCAATCGCCTCCCCATTCGGCAAGAGCAAGTCTAAAAACACAACATCAGGTTGATGCAAGTGCCATGCCTTCAGTCCTGTCTCTAAACTATCCGCTTCGACAAAATGGCAGGTCAGGTGCAAATTTGCATCTGAGCGAAGGTATTGAATATAAGCGGCACGATCTTCAGACGAGCCATCAACAATTAAGACAGTCGCCCACGACTGAGAAAGCTGAACAGGCATAGAACGCTCAGGCAGAACACCATCAAGCAACTTGATTTAAGAAAAACTTAAACAATTGCACCCTTATTTTACCCATTTCTTAATATTATTCATTGATCTCTAAATATTTTATATATGCATAACCATAACTCAATCTCAGATCTAATCCATACTCATGTTTCTTTTCATTTAAACCATCGCTTCATTACGACGACGGGAGTACATTAGATAAATGTCCATACAGGCTCTAGGTACATCCTGCACCTTATTTGTCACGAGACCGCTATACATAGCCTGAGAGATTTGAGAAGCTTAGAATGGATTTGCAAACAAACTCCAATTCAGGCCGAATCACCACTCATTTGGTTAAATTTGATTAAATATATTTTGGAAAATATTTTTTCAGGATTAAAACCTTTTACACAATAGAACTCCTCTATGGCTGGAGCAGTAATCCAGTGTTTCACTGGGTTAAATCAGGAAAGTTGCGACATCCCAAAAGGTAACTCTGCCGTTGATATAAAATTGCCACGATCAAGCGCAGAGTCTGACCACGCAAACTCAAGCAATCTGGAGTTTAAGAGGCTGATAGCGATCGCAGGCTGGTAGTGCCATTGATGTTGCCACAACTGTTGCGATTTGAGTGTAAACCCTCTCCGAAAAAGGTTTGTCGATAAGATTTGGGTAGGTTTAGCCAGAGCGTCCAACATGACTGCCCCTTTGCCAACACTGCTTTCCACCGATGCTTTTAAGCTGTTTTTGGTGTTGTTTCTTTCCTTCTTAATTGGATTGGAGCGCGAAGAGCAGAAGTTAACCAAGGAGCGGTACGTGTTTGGGGGAGTCAGAACCTATCCCTTAATCGGGTTAGTGGGGTTCGGCATGGCGTACTTGTCTCGCACGCAACTGGTGCCTTTGGCGATTGGGTTTGCCGTAGTGGGTGGGTTAATGCTGCTCTCTTACTGGCATAAGCTCACATCCTCTCAAGCCAGTGGTGCCACATCCGAAGTGGCAGGATTAACCACTTACCTGATAGGTGCGCTAGTCTACTACCACCACTACTGGGTCGCCACCGCTTTTGCCGTGGCTAGTGTTGCACTCTTAGAGCTGAAATCCACCCTAGAAGGACTCACGCAACGCTTTTCTCCAGTAGATATCCTCACGTTGACGCAATTTTTGTTTTTAACAATTGTCATTCTGCCTATTTTGCCAAACCAGCCCTATGGTGCGTTTGAAATTAACCCCTTCAAAACATGGTTGGTGGTCGTTGCAGTGAGCACAATCTCCTACGGTAGCTTTCTCTTGCAGCGTGTTTATAAAGAGAAAGGAAGCGTGGTCTTGGTTGCTCTTTTAGGGGGTGCTTATTCTTCTACTGCCACAACCGTGGCATTGGCGAAAAAGTCAGTCGCGGATCGTCGACCCCATTGTTATGCGGGCGGCATTGCGATCGCATCGGGCATGATGTACCTACGGATTGCCTTATTGGTAGGTTTATTTAATCGCACCCTACAGCAAACATTAGTATTACCCCTCACCTTATTAGGGATTTGCGGGATTGTAGGCGGATGGGTTTGGTCTAAACGTGGCGATCGCACACCCAAAGTCGAACCCCCTCCGCTGCAAACGGCTCAAAATCCCTTAGAACTCAAGACAGCGCTCTTGTTCGCAGGATTGTTCGTAGCGATGATCGTCATTACGCATTACACAGTGCAAAACTTGGGCGACGGTGGTGTTTATGCTTTAGCAGGGGTTATGGGCGTTACAGATGTCGATCCGTTCATCTTAGGCATCACACAATCGGCAGGACAATCCACCCCTACTGACGTTGCCCAGGCTGCCATTCTCATTGCAACGTCTAGCAATAACATCGTGAAAGGAATTTATGCACTGAGTTTTGGCGATCGCGCTACAGGTCGTCAAAGTTTAGGGCTATTAACCTTGCTGGCTGCCATCGGTATTGTGCCGCTCTTAGGGGTGTTGTTGCACCTTTTTTAACTGGGAGGAATGGCACATCCATTCAATTCCTTAGTTCGGTTGTTGGATCACTCCAAAAGCGCCCTAAGACAGGATTTAGAGCTGTATCGGTTGCATACAAAAGGTATTGCGTCCTTCTGCCTTGGCCAGGTAAAGAGCCTTATCCGTTGCTGCAACCAAAGCGCGATGCTCAAGCGTGCCCGTTGGCACCTGACTACAAATACCAAGGCTAACCGTCACATAGGAACTAATGCGCGATTGAGCATGGGGAATCGCCAGTTCCTGAATCTTAGTTCGGATGATCTCCGCAATATGAACAGCACCCTCGATAGGCGTATTCGGGAGCACGATTGCAAATTCTTCTCCACCATATCTAGCAACCAAATCGGCAGGGCGATTTAAAGCTTCTTCAATGGCCCGAGCAACTTGAATTAAGCAAGTATCTCCAGCTTGATGTCCGTAATAATCGTTATAGTTTTTGAAGTAATCAATGTCGCAAAGAATTAAAGATAAAGGGGTATCTTCCCGCGCTGAGCGACGCCACTCGATATCTAGATATTCATCAAACCGACGACGATTGGCAACTTCCGTGAGGCCATCCAGATTAGCCAGACGGTGGAGTTCCTGGTTTGCTTGCTGCAATGCGATCGCCTGCTCTTGAACTTTTCGAGTCAGAAACCGTAGCTCAAGATGAACCTTAACTCTAGCAAGTACTTCTTCCTGTTGAAAAGGCTTTGTAATGTAATCCACAGCCCCTACAGAAAGTCCTTTTATCTTATTCTCTAAATCCGCAGATGCAGTCAAGAAAATAACTGGAATATCTTGAGTTACTTGGTGAGCCTTAAGCCGCGAACAGGTTTCAAATCCATCAATACCTGGCATTTGCACATCCAGCAAAACCAATTCCGGTGCATCTTCTTGAGCTTGCTCAATCGCACTTTCACCATCCATGGCCACTCTAGTTTTATAACCAGCGTTCTTCAGAGCCAAAGACAAAACGGATAAATTGGTTGGGTTATCATCGACAATTAAAATAACCCCACTAAAAGGAGAATCTAGAAAACTTACGGGTGCTTGTAAACGCTGAGCGCTGGTTATCGTATTCATAGGGAACCATGCAGGTGTCAAAAATTCTAATGGCGATCGTTAGCTAAACTTCTATGTACTGCTGAATAAAGTTTTGAAGTTGTTTAACTTGAAATCCCTCAGCCAATCGGCATAGTTCATTCGCAAAAAACCGAAATTCATCGAGTTGGCTTGCTTCTTCCACAATACTGTCAAGATCCCCTTTCCTGGCATGACTGTAAAGTCGCTCAAGCGTCTCAGCAGAGGGCACAACAAAGGTTTCGCTATCTAATGCATCCTTTGTTCCAGGCTCAGCTTCTAAGCCAACCGATTCATCCGTCCGATTTTCAGTCTCATAAACCCAAGTCAACTCTAAAAGCGACTGAATCATCTCCAGCAAGCTATCGACCGAGACAGGCTTAGGCAAAAATTCATTTGCACCCGCAGCAATACTTGCACATTGCTCAGCCTCAAAAACACTCGCAGACGAAGCAATGATAGGCGTACCATGCAGCAAGGAATCCTTCCGTAATCTGCGAATCAGCTCGAAACCATCCATCACTGGCATGACCAAATCAGCAAGGATTAGATCGGGCCGGCACTCAGCAGCTTTTGCCAAGCCTTCTTGACCATTCATCGCCTCTAAAATCTCAAAACCAAGCGGCTGGAGCAGGTTAAGCGCCACAGAGCGATTTTCCCAGCGATCATCAACAATTAAAATCTTTCGTACTTGACCTTCATATCCAACAATTGTTCCTCGCTGGGACACTCTCGCAGACTGAGACCATTCAGCAACTTCAGGCAAATCTAGCTCAAACCAGAATGTACTTCCTTCATGGGCTTGGCTAGACACCTGAATATGGCTATTCATCAATAGTAGAATTTTCTGGCTAATGGCCAAACCCAATCCCGTACCTTGAGATTGACTATTGAGATCTCCAACCTGCTCAAACGGCATAAAAATTTTGTCCAGGAACTCGGACGAAATTCCAACCCCTGTATCTTCAATACAAAAACGGACTCTAAAGGTACGGTTTGAGCCAGGTTTAACACTTGCAATTTTTTCTATAACCTTTACTCTAAAGGTGACAGCACCGTGCTCTGTAAATTTAACTGCATTACCTAGCAAGTTAATTAATACTTGTCTGAGGCGTTTCTCATCCACAAAAATTCCATTCGGAATATCTGGATCGAATTGGCAAATAAAAGAGATCTTTTTCTGCTCTGCACGAATACTAAAAATTTCAGAAACCCCTTGAAGAAAGGAGGGAAAATGGAAGCTTGTAGCAAAAAGCTCCATTTTTTGAGCCTCAATCTTCGACAGATCGAGCACATCATTGATAAGGGTCAAAAGATGTGTCCCGCACTGATGAATAATATTAAGCCCCTTACGCTCTTTATCATTGAGATTTTTAGACGTTTGGAGTATTTGTGCATAGCCAAGAATACCATTGAGCGGTGTGCGTACTTCGTGGCTCATATTTGCCAAAAACTCACTCTTGGCTTGATTGGCCCTATCAGCTTCTTCCTTTGCGGCAATTAGAAGTGACTCCGCACGCTCTCGCTGTTGAATTTCATGTCTCAGGATTTGATTTTGAGACTCCAACGTTTGAGCCAAATTTTGCAACTTAAGCTGAACTTGAACTCGCGCCAAAACCTCTTCCCGCTGAAAAGGTTTAGTAATGTAGTCAACTGCCCCTATAGAAAATGCATTAACTTTATTTTCAGTGTTTGATAACGCTGTCATAAAGATAATAGGAATGCCAGCAGTCTGAGGATCTTGCTTCAGCAATCGGCATGTCTCAAATCCATCGATTCCAGGCATCATCACATCGAGCAACATTAAAGCGGGAGGATGATACTTTGCCTGCTCAACTGCACTTTCACCATCGGTAGCAATAGAAACTTGAAATCCAGAGCTGGTTAAGGTTTCGGATAACACCTCTAGATTGGTGAAATTGTCATCCACAATTAAAATAGTTTGGGATTGAAGCGGAATAGTCATCTGGGCGCTACCTTGCAGAAAGAGAGGAATCAAGGAGAGAAGTAGGAGCGGTAGAGGGTTGAGTGGTCGTCCCTTGACTAGATGCGTCTAGCTCTAAATATTGTTCAATAATTGTGCGAACCTTTTTCAACTGAAAACTCTTGACTAAAGGATGCAACTCTTGAACAAAGGAATGTAGATGAGGATCATTTTTCTCAATCCGGCGTAACTCCTGATCCAAGTTATGAATTAAACCTTTACGGCTTAAGTCATAAAGAAGGGCTAGATCCGCTTGATTTGGAATATTAAGGTCTGAACACTTAATAGTAATAGTTGACTCTTGATTGCTGGATTGATCAGGAGATTCATAGACCCATTCAATCTTCAATAGACGTTCCAAAGAATCTAAAAGGTTCTCTGCTTGCACAGGTTTTGGCAGAAATTCGTCTGCCCCAGAAGTTAAGCTGCGCTGCTTATCGGTTTCGAACACACTCGCAGAGGAAACAATAATGGGTGTGTTCTTAAACTGCGGGATTAAACGCAGTTTCTCAATCATTTCATGACCATCCATCAAAGGCATTGCCAAATCGCTAAGAATTAGATCTGGCTCACACGTAACAGCAAGATTAAGTCCTTCTTGGCCATCGCTGGCTTCAACCAACTCAAAGCCAAGAGGTTCCAGAAGATTGATGATAACCGAACGATTTTCCCACCGATCATCTACAACCAAAATTTTGCGCTTCTCACCCTTCGCTTCTACAATCGAACCACGATCCGATTTTCTAGCATTGGCTGACCACTCAGCGGCTTCTAAAAGGTCAACCTCAAACCAAAAAATACTGCCTTGTCCTTCAGCACTTTTAACATTAAGGGTTCCTCCCATCATGCCTGTAATCTTCTGGCTAATGGCTAAGCCCAAGCCAGTTCCTTCAGACTGCTTATGAACGTTACCTACCTGTTCAAAAGGCAAAAATATTTTTTCTATATTCTCTGGACTAATGCCTACGCCAGTATCCTCAATTTGAAAACAAATGCGATAGCTTAAACCATTCTCTTCTGGAATCGCATCAGCATTTTGCCGCTTAACGAGGAACGTTACACTGCCTTTATCAGTGAATTTGATTGCATTACTTAATAAGTTCATCAGAACTTGCCGGAGGCGCTTTTCATCTGCCTTAACACCGTGGGGTAATAAACCATCCGGCTGGTAGATAAAATCAACACCTTTTTGCTCTGCCTTAATACGACATATTTCGGCAACACCTTGCAAGAAGGAAGGAAAATGAAACTCTGTAGGATGAAGCTCCATTTTCTGGGCTTCAATTTTAGAAAGGTCAAGAATATCATTAATCAAAGTTAGCAAGTGAACACCACATTGATTAATGATATGAATTCCCTTTTGTTCTTTTTCAGAAAAGTTCTTAGAAAGTTTGAGAATTTGTGCGTATCCTAAAATTCCATTTAAGGGAGTGCGTAATTCATGGCTCATGTTAGCCAAAAATTCACTCTTAGCAGTATTGGCTGCATCAGCCGCTTCTTTAGCCTCTTTAAGTTCTAGCGTACGCGCTTCAACTCTGATCTCTAAATCTTCATTAGTTCGTGCAAGTCTTCTAAAGGACTCTTGCAACTGCTGAGCCATTTTATTGAATAGAAATGCTAAACGTCCTAACTCGTCTTGACGACTAACGTCTAGTTCAATATCAAGGTCGCCAGAGGCGATTTTATCAGTTGCAATCATCAGCTCAGACAATGGTGCAGAAATCTGCCTGCGCAAGATAAAGAAAACAATAATAATTTCAATCAACAAGGAGGCAAAGCCGAGCAAGAGGATTAATCGAGCAGTTTCAAATGCTCTTTGCTCAAGAATAGATTTTGGATAAACTGTGACGAAATACCAGTCTGGGCCTTTTATTTTTGTAACCGCTAAATATTCTTGGTTCTCCTGGTTATCAATAATTGTGCGAGCGTTGGGGGTCTTTGCAACTAAGTCATAAATATGCTTTAGGTGATTATCAGATTGAGCAATATTAAACTTGCCGCCAGACTGTTGAATTTTATCCATCAGTTGAGGATGAGCGACTAAACGTCCATCCTTCCTGAAAATCATGTTATAGCTTCCTTGAAGACTTTCGCGGATGGTGCGATCGCGCAGATCATCAATCAAAATATCATGACCGATTGTTGCAACATGCTTACCATTAAAGTCAACTGGCGTAACACAGGAAGCCATCCAAGCTTTAGCAACACTATCGTAGTAAATACCTGTCCAAACTGTTTGTCTTGCTGGATTATGGGCTTTATCGGTAATGTAAAACGACTCGTCTGCTGTCACTCGAAAAGAGGGATCAGAAGGTGCATTTTTAACCCACGCATAGGAAGGCATAAATATCGAAATTCCATTTTCAGGAATTTGTATATACGTGTTGACAAATCGCTTTTGCCAAGCGGCACCGTAGGAGCCAACTAGGTCATAGTATGCAACGGCTCGATGCTTTAAACCCGAATCAACCTTAACATTGCTTCCCAAAAAAAGACCTGGTGTGACATTAACATCAAACAGGCTCGGGCGATTCCGAATGGTTCCATCCGGCATCTTCGTGAAGAGTTGATCAAATCGTGCCGAATCTGTAGAAGAATCTTGACTCAGTCTTTTCAATAGCGCTTGTTTCAGCACAACATGATTATCTTGAGCAATTTTAAAAATCATGCTTTCCCGTTCCATTCTCAGTTGAACGTATTTCTCAACCTGAGAAAGGGTATCGGCGCTGATCTTAGAAATGATTTGAAAGTAACCGATTCCAGTTGATGCAAAAATAACAGCAGCAATACTAAATGCCGTCTTAAAAAGCGTTTTGCGTGTCAGAGAATTATCATACTTTACAGTAATAGAATTCTCATCGTTAAGGCTAGCAATAAATTCCTTGGGCATGACCACAACACTCGGGAAATTACCTAAATATATATTTCATGTAGCGTCTTAAGAGTGCTGCTTTGGCTATTCAGAAAGCCAAGAGAACCACATTGAACCATGTACTTAAGATGTGCCTCTAAGAAATGCTCATCGATAGTGGGATACAAGTCTTGCTGGACATACCCTCCCCTTACTTCTTCGGCTTCCAAGCATTCAAAGGAGAAGGCCCCCAAAGATTTTTGGATAAAGCTTCTATTGGCAAATAATTTTGCCAATGAAAATATTTCATTTTCACGGTCATCTGTACTCACTATCTTTCGATACCAAGCCTCATAACTCATAGTATCTAGGGTATACCCCATGTCAATAAGTGTCTTAACCAGGTCATTCCACAATAATGTATTTTGATTAACAATCTGGTAGGCTTGACCATTAGGTTGATGGGCCTGAGATAAATACACAATTCTCTGGCTGGCGAAGTCTGCTGGGATGATATTGAGCTCTGCATCTAATTCAGGAGCACTTCCAATCTGTAGACACCCTTTTATCATCATAGGAATAAAAGCATTTAATGGACAAATTCCATTTTTTTTGCTTCCCATAATATTACTAGGACGATAAGTAGAACAAGGGATTCCTCGCTCTTGAGCAGCTAGAATCAACTGTTCAGCCGTATACTTACTCTGAGCATACCCACTCCATAAACCTGACATTGGCCCTGGTTGCGTAGAGGAGTTAATTGTTCTAACTGTATTATCTTCACTGGAAGAGAATACATCTACCGTTGATACGAAGTGGATGGGCTTAATTTTAGTTCTACCGGCCAAGCGAATGACTTCTTGAGTCCCTAGAACATTCGTGGCTTCTAAAATCGAGTAAGGATAAACAATATTAACCCATGCACCGCAGTGATAAATAACATCAATTTTCTCGGCTAGTCGTGCAAAGCGCGATTCTTCAATTCCTAAGTAAGGTTTGCCTAAGTCGCCAAGAACAAGTTTGACTCGCGAACTAAATTGATCATCCCATAGGGCATATCGTCTTAAACTCGATTGAATTCGTGCTTGCCCTTCTGCCATACTGCTCGCTCTTACCAAGCAGTAGATATCGGAACGAGTTTGTTGCAATAGCTCTCGCAGCAAAAATGCACCTAAGAATCCAGTTGCGCCGGTGAGAAAGATTTCGGGAATAGCGCCTTGAATCTCACTTTCTGGGACAATAGACTGATCTAACTGAAACCCCTCCACTTGGTTCCTAGATTTTTTCTGGTCGTGTGGAATCTTTTCTAATTCTGAAATTACTTCTGCAAGATCAGCAATCGTTGGCTTTTTAAACAAAATCTCTAGAGGAATCTCTTGCTGAAATGTTTCGCTAATCAGCGCAACCAACCTAACAGCTAGAAGAGAGTAACCGCCCAGTTCATAGAAGTCATCATTGACTCCTATTTGTTCAATACCTAGCAAGTCACGCCATATTTTAGCCAGTTTAATTTCTACTGGCGTAGTCGGTTCTACATATGTGCCTTCTTCACCTGGCGTCCATTGAGGAATAGGTAGGGCACGCCGATCTAACTTGCCATTGAGAGTAAGTGGAAGCTCTTCAAGCAACACAAAGGCTGAAGGCAGCATGAAGGCTGGAACTTTCTGCTTAAGAAAGTTTTTTAATTCTCTGGCAACAACGGTTTGGTACTTCCAGTCCGCTTTGGACTGACAGACAACATAAGCAACCAAACGGTGATCGTTAGGCTTGACTTCGCGCGCTAAAACAATGGCTTTTCTGACATTAGGGTGAAGGTTCAAGACAGATTCAATTTCACCCAGCTCAATCCGAAAGCCTCGAATTTTAACCTGGTGATCAATCCGTCCTAAAAACTTCAGACTTCCATTGGCTAATCGAATTGCCAAATCACCTGTTCTATAGAGTCTAGAGTCTTTGGTTGGCGCAAAAGGATCGGCAATAAATTTTTCCGCTGTCAGATCAGGTCGATTCAAGTAGCCTCTTGCTAAGCCCTCGCCGCTGATATAGATCTCTCCTTCAGCACCCTCTGGAACAGGTTTGAGCTGAGAATCTAACAAATAAATTTCAGTATTTGAGATCGGGTAGCCAATCGTAGGTACATCTTTGCTACCTTTTGCAACTAAAGCGACTGTAGAATAGGTTGTGTCTTCCGATGGACCATACAGGTTAAAGACCTTCTCAATATGGTCAAGTTCATACAACTGCTGAGCCAGCGCATTCTGTAAGGGTTCGCCTGCCAAATTAACAATCTGGACGGACTGCGGAATCCCGCCTGTATAGAGTAATGCTTCGGCTGCAGAAGGAACGGTGTTGAGAAGGGTCACTTCGGCCCCTGCTTTTAAGCGCGGCAACTCCAATGCATCCTTGGCAAGGATGATTTTGCCACCTGTACTAAGGGTGACAAAGATTTCAAATACAGACAAATCGAAACAAATTGAGGTAGAAGCCAATACGCCTTGGAGTTGGGCAGCGGTGTAAAACTCTTTTGCCCAGTTAATAAATGCCACAGTGTTACGATGCTCAATCGCCACACCTTTGGGACGACCTGTGGAACCAGAGGTATAAATAATATAGGCGAGATTTTCGGGCTGAACGTTAGGCGCTGGGTTGTCTGTCTGGCAAAGATTGACCGATTCCCAATCCCTATCAATGCAAATTTCCTGTGCTTGGTGCTGAGGTAAGCTAGCCAGTAAGGATTGTTGGGTCAATAACGCTTGAAGTTGTGTATCTTCAATGATGAAACTTAAGCGTTCTTTGGGATAGGCAGGATCTAACGGAACGTATGCTGCTCCAGCTTTAAGAATCCCTAATAAGGCAACAATGAGGTCATTGGTTCGTTCAATGCAGACCCCTACCATTGATTCAGGCCGGATACCTAAGTTTCTAAGATAATGTGCAACCTGATTCGCTTTGCAATTCAGTTCTCTATAGGTGAGCTGCCCCGCCTGAGAAACGATTGCGATCGCATTTGGCGTCAATGCAGCCTGACATTCAACAAATTGATGAATTGAAGTGGGGTGTTGAACGTTAGACATCTTCATTACTTTCAAAATCCTATCTGTAACAAATAGACTGAGCCAGATACTTGCAAATCTCCCAATGTAAATTTGGATAACGCAAGCTGAATAAACTGTCTAGAGCATCAAGTCGATATCAAAAACACAAAACCACTTGTATTTCCCTGTAGTTAAAGTTAGCCTTACCAAGGATTAAAGTGTTAGTCATATTTCAACGACTTTACTTCGATAGTCTATCTAGACCACAATCGTATTCTTTGATATGAGCTTCCAGTGAAGGAAAAGAATTGTGCATGCTCAGATTACACACATTCTCCAGGTATATCTCACTTTCAAAGCATAAGCCTTCGGTAATTACACTTAATTTTCTACGAAAAAGGATTTTTATTGGGACATACAATTAATCCAAAAAAGGGAAATCCAAACAACAGAATCCTTACAGAGTAAGACTAACATACACTTAAGCCGTCAGATTTCTGCGAGATATCATTCCAATTCAGAAAGTACTTATTGTAAATTCCATCTAAAAGTATTCCCTCTCAAAAGAAAAATTTAGCAATAGCTTACCCGCCTAACCTATTACGCTCAATTCTGTCAATCAACGGTGCTTAATGGGCATATTTGGTTAAAGAGAATCTTAAAAATCATAGCTGTACTTATACACAAACAAGGATTCGCATCCATACCCATGAAACCAATATTCTTGACATCTCAGAACTTTCGAACCGGAGTTAATGTTCTACTTCTATTAGGGGTTAGCCTTACAAGTTTTGCTGCGGATGCGAACGCAGTCCCTTTTGTGCTGTGTGGTTCAAGCTGTGGCACTGCCAGTTACTTTGTGGGATACAATCGTACAAACTCTGCTCAATTAAATACTACGACTTCAACCTTACCCACACAGCCTGATCGGATTTATCGTCAAGTTGCGGATTTAAGAAAACGAGAGAAGCTGCCTAATCTCGACGAGCAAAACGTCGATTTTGAGAAAGGTGCTTACGTCAGTTCCCTGCATCGTATCGAAGCAAACCGTGTGGGGTTCGTGCGCAAAAGTGAACTGATGCGCATCAATACATCTAAGTTGCCAGCCAACATCAAAGCTTCCGTACGTTTAGTGTGGGGAGATACTTTGACTGTAACTTCTTCAACATTACCTGTCGGAACCCCTGTTAATTTAGCAATTCAGCGATTAATGGGAGGGTTTGGCGCACCTGCAACAAATTATGCTCACTACAATGTTCAATCTCAAACATTAGTGAATCAGGTGCCGCTTGATGCCCTGCGTTACTTATTAGACAAAAAGCCCGGTGCGACAACCTACCGCGAAGTCGGTCAAGCACAGGCCAAAACAGTAATTTCGGTGAAAGTTGGCGATACGTTAAAGCTAGAATCTCTGACACTTGTTCAAGATGGCGTCGTCTCATCCTCTACGCATCAAACACTTAATGGGGCCGACTCTGTAGAGCACCGAGTTGAAGTTCTGACTACAGGAGCTAACCTGCGTTCCGCTAGCGGGGTCTTTCCACGAAAGCTGCTCAGCACAAATGAACTGAGCCGCACCCCGAAGAACAGGTAAGGTGAACTGTTTTAGAAGTATGGGCCACGTGCTAGAAAAAGAAGAAAGAGAGTTATGGGTTGAGCTTATGTTTGAACCAAGTAGAGGCCATCACAAGCACACCCGTTAACCCTAAAGCACCTAGCAATGGCCCTATATTTCCGGTCGTCAGTGCCTGGGAACCAGAACTTCCCACCAATACAAATGGCAACACGCTGGGAACAGTTCCTAAAACTGTACCCACAAGGAAATCACGAAAGCGAATAGAAGTCAGACCCGCAGCAAAATTAACGATGCCATAGGGCATGACTGGAATCAGACGAATGGCAAACATATAGAATAGGCCACCTCGTCGAATTTCTGCATCCATTGTTTGCCAGCGATGGGCTAGACGTTTCTCCATTGCCGGTCGCCCTATGGTTCGGCTAAAGAAAAATGCAATTGCAGCGGCAACCACTGCACCCAAGCTTGTCCAAATAATTCCCCACCAAGGGCCAAAAAATAGCCCTCCAGACAAATTCAGCGGGGTTGAGGGCAGTAATGCGAGTGTGGCGATCGCATATAGGATGATGTAACACAATGGCCCCCAGAAGCCAGCTCGACGCAAAACCGTCTGTAATTGCGATGTATAGTGACTGTTCAGAAAATGCCCTAGGGCAAACAATCCTAGCAGCGTAACCCCTCCTAACACGACCCAAGGGCCATAGCGCTTAGATTTTTGAATCCACTTCATCTCTTTCAATACTGTGCGCTATAGGGTGCCTCAATTATCAGTAGAGCTTACTACTCGGCGTTGAGCGATTAAAGTCTGACACTTCGCAGTTAAAACTACGGCTCCAAATATAGCAAACGTTTGCTCCAGTATAGAGACTAGCACTCTATTGCCAGAGCAACACACATCATAGCCAATACAAAGCTTGCAAGCTTATTGCGAAAGCCTAAACCGATCTACCACATCTCTCTACATCCTCTCCGAGGGGGAATGTCTGGAGGGCAGGGTGAGTCTTCTTCTCCAAGCGTAGTAGCTAAAGAGTAAGAAAAGTCCTTCTCTAAAGAAAGGACAATTAGAGTCAATACAACATGCTGATTAAGCTGCGATTGTTAATTTGGGATCAGCCTCTACTGCCAAACCAAATACATCGCTAATCAATGGCTCAATACGACGCAGAACAGCAAGAAAATCAGTGGCATCAAGCGGCTGACTCTCCAGGAAACCAATGACCTCATTAATATTCGCTAACATCTCTGCACCGCGCAGCAGCAGATTACGGCGATTGATTGCAGGAAATAAATTCAATGCACCATTTCTCAATGCAACCTGATGCTCAAGGGCCGAAATTTCACGCCGCACACTATCCAGCAAGACAATTTTGAGGTTAGGGAATTGATCGCTACACCAGCGGCACAAGTAGTATGCATTGCCGCGACACACCTGAACATCAATCATCACGAGATCAGGAAAGCCCGCTGATGAAGTATTCAATTCCAGCGCTTGTTTAAACTCAACGCCGGAACTAAACGTCTGAACACCAATTCCTTGAGCGCTGAGTACCTCTTGCCATAGGGAAGCTTGAGCACCTGTTTCTTGGAGAAGAAACACTTGTCGAGTCGGCAACGTAGGTGTTACGACTGGCACTGGCAATATACTCGCTGTTTCCTCAAAAATAATGGTGGTCTGTCCGATCACAATGCGATCGCCATTTTTCAGAACCACGGGTGCTGTAACAGATTGATCGTTGATCAGGGAACCGTTGCGGCTATTGAGATCAATAAAATAAAACTGTTGCCCCTGAGCCGTGCCAATTTTGGCATGAACCCGAGACAAGAAAGGGTCTGGCAACTGGACATTACTATCTTTGCCTCGACCCAAGGTCCACATACTTTCTCCAGTAAGAGGAAGGTAAGTCACCGCCTCTCCTGTTTTGATAATTAATTGAAAACACCGGGTCAAGGTTTCCATAGAAATTCCAAGTTTTCCGTAGAATGTTTATAGTATGCCCTTGCATCGAAGGGGAGGAAGCAATTGCCCCTTGACTCTTTAGAACGGACAAAGCCAATTCGGCCAAATGCCCGCTATGTTGTAGACCTCAGTAGTCTGCTTGATGCGTGACAATGACACCCTTTCCCGACTCTTTCCATGAATGGCTCTCGCCGCAGGAGTGCGATATCATCGACCAAACGCTACTCCCAACTCGCGATCGCTTTTCAATTCGGATGACTGTATATAGCTTGCGTTACTTACTACACCTCAGCCAACCCGTGGGGTTGAACATTGAGACACTCGACCCGCAACATATCCGCACCTTATTAGAGCAGGACAAAACATTGCCCGTCCCAGAAGAAGCATCGGTTACAGACCTGCTGGTACGCATCTTAAGTTCGTCCTTAAAACCCCTGCAAGCCATTGCCCAACAGGTCAACGTTCCTATTGAACAACTCACCCTCGAGCAAATTATTCAATGGTTCAAAGCCCAAGCACTAGCCAATACTGCAGCGTTAGACCCAGCCGTTTCCGCCTCTACACCCTTGTCATTGGAGTAATGAGCAGCAACTGAACGCGATCGCCCCTACTTCTTGACAGGGTTATTCTTAAAATAAGCCTCAAACACCTTCAGGGCGATCGGCCCACAAGTGTGACCACCCCCGCCACCTGAGTTCTCAGCAAACGCAACGACCACAAGTTCTGGTTTGTCGAACGGTGCAAATCCACCAAACCAAGTATGGGAAGGACGGGGTGGATCTTCACCCGTGCCACTTTTACCCGCCACTGGCGGCACAGTCGGCACATTTAAGGCAGTACTAGTCCCTGCTAAAACAACCTGGCGCATCCCAACGCGAATGGTTTGTAAGGTCTGCGGATGCAAGCGTAAAGATTGTCGCCAAGGCGGTTTTGGCTTGGTCGGTTGCAGTAAATGTGGTCTGATGCGATATCCACCATTGGCTGTTGCCGCAAACACCACAGCCGACTGCAAAGGACTCACTTGCACAGCACCCTGACCAATGGACATCATCACTGAATCGGCAGGGTACCAGTTATCTTGCCAAACCTTTTTCTTCCACTCGGGCGTCGGCAGAAATCCCTCAGCCTCCCCTGGAATATCAATGCCCGTTTTTTGGCCCAAACCATAGCGATGGGACCACTCTAGCAAGCGTTGCGGCCCCACCCCAACTCCAACTTGACCAAAAAACGTATTACTGCTCCACTGCAAAGCTGTAACAAAACCAATCGCCCCAAACCCAGCTCCATTCCAATCGCCAATGCCATGAATCGAGGGATACGTCATTAAGACCGTGCTAGGCGGGAATTTACCAGACTCCATCCCAGCCGTTGCCGTAATAATTTTAAAGGTGCTAGCGGGAGGAAACGCTTGCAGGGCACGGTTAACAAAAGGAAAAGAGCGCTTTTGCAACATCTGCCATTGCTCTTCGGTCATGCTTTTCGAAAACCAGTTGGGGTCAAAGCCTGGATGGCTTACCATTGCCCGCACTGCGCCATCTCTAGGGTCTAGCGCCACAATTGCACCTGGGCGATCGCCCAATGCAGCCTCTGCCGCTTGCTGGGCATCCAGGTCAAGGGTAAGGGTAATATCTTTGCCAGGTAAGGAGGGTTTTTGCCCTAAAATGCGCACAATGCTCCCCGCACCATCAACCTCTACCTGTTGGCCCCCCCAAGTTCCGCGCAACTCATTTTCATAGGCAGCTTCAACGCCCATCTTGCCGATCACGTCGCCCAGACGATAGCCCTGGTCTTTCTGTTTATCCAGTTCTTCGCCAGTAATTTCGCCAACATAGCCAAGCGCCTGAGCAGCCAGTTCTCCGTTGGGGTAAAA
>DATNQK010000553.1:0-2191 GCA_036704065.1 Stenomitos sp. | reverse complement strand
GGCTCGAAACCCACGATAAGGACAATGTGCCTAAGCAGGTTGCCAAACAGCGCAGTACCAAGGATGCGCAGGAAGCGCACGAAGCAGTCAGGCCCACAGACTTAAACACATCCTCTGCCAATCTCAAGCAGCAGCTTCCTGAAGATCAGTTCAAGCTGTACGTGCTGATTTGGATGAGAGCGATCGCATCTCAATGCAAACCCGCACAGATCCGTAAAACGCGGATTGTGACGCAATCTGGGGATGTGCAATGGCAAGCCAAAGGCCAGGTTTTAGAATTTGCAGGGTATGCCAAATACTGGAAAGACATTAGCGGCGATACAGAACTGCCAAGCCTGCATGAGAGACAGGGGTTGACCTTGGCAGATGCAGGGCATGAGCAGAAACAGACCCAACCACCGCCACAGTACACCGAACCAAAGCTCGTACAATTGATGGAGCGTAGAGGCATCGGGCGACCGTCCACCTATGCACCCACGATTGCTACCTTGAAGCAGCGTCAGTATGTGGAGCTGTTCAAAGGTAAGCTGTTGCAGCCAACCGAGATGGGAATGCAGGTAGACGGGTTTATGAGCAAAGCCTTGCCCGACCTGTTGGAAGCTGATTTTACGGCACAGATGGAGTCGTCTCTAGATGCGATCGCAGAGGGTAAAGCAGACTGGCAGCAGTACCTGATCGGGTGGAATCAGGACTATTTCGAGCCAGCATTGACCAAGGCCAAACAGATTGTGCCGCAGACAAGTGGTGGACAGCGCCCAGGTCGGCAGCTAGAGAAGTCTCGGACGAAGTGCCCCAGTTGTACCAAGCCACTGAGCAAAGTGCCGACCAAGAAAGTCAAGAAAGGCTATTTCCTCAAGTGTGAGAACGGTTGTAAGGGAAGTGACGATAAAGACCTGGTGCTGTTTTGGTCAGACCGTGTGAAGCAATGGCAGCTCCCGAGCAGTAAGCCAGAGGGCAGCAGTAGTGCAGCTCCACCCGCTCCAGCGAAGGCAACAGAGTACCCCTGTCCGGTTTGTGGTCAACCATTGGCTGAGGTGGGGTATGTCAAAGAGGGCCAGCCTAAGACGATGCTGAAGTGTTCAAACCCCAAAGCTGGTGGCGATCGCAAGCACAAGGAGGTTGTGTACTTCAAAGGCAAAGAAGGCCAATGGTGGAGTCCGAAATTTGGTGAATTAGAGGGAAAGGGATGAAGATTTTAAAACATAAGGGTTTGTGGTCTTATCTTGTCTTTGAGATTTTTCTGATAATTATTGGCCCGTTTATCGCAGTGCCTATGCTTAAGGGTTCTGCGCACTCTTTCCAAGAGATACTGGACTATTGGATTAGCATAGTTTTGCGCATTTATCTTATTTTCAACCCAAATGCTGCAGCCAACTTTTCAACCATAGATGCAAGTCGCGTTTTGTTTGGCGTTGGCGTAGCGTTTGTAGCTCTCCTGGGACTACTGACACTTGTGCTGATGTCGGTGAATTCATGGCTAGAAAGAAAAAGGAAAAAGTTAGATTATGACTCAATACAAAATCCGCAAAGGCTGTCTCGACAAGAAATACATCGTTCAGAGTAGGCCCGATTGGTGGCCTATTTGGAAGGAGATTTTGCCTCAAAGGTTTGATACTTTGGAAGAAGCGCAAGGCTTGTTGAAAATCTTTGAGGATGTCGATAGGATTCCATTATCTTCGTCAAAAGCTCGTTCTAGGAACCTTGTAACTCATGGAATTAGGAGACTCACCACTAGGAGAGCGTACTTCGAGAAGAGTGGCTCGTTAGATATTGCACGACTCTATGAGCTTGACCAAGAGCTGGATCGGCTTCGCCAAGTGTATCGAAAACTTTTAGAAAAGGGATGTATTTGTTGAGAAATAAGCCATCTAGCAATTAAACGAGTGAAGTACTCGTTAAGTAAGTCCAAGATTGAGTTGTATATCAAGGCGATTCGCATTGAGGGGCTGTACTCACTTCAGTAAACCTTATTTGTGAGTTGTAAAAAGCCGATAAAGTAGTCGTCACATGCCCACTGTCAAAGCATCGTGCTAAGCTCGGCAACAGCAATGGAAAAAATTGAACAGCTAGTTGAAGCCTTTGAGGATGCTTTTGAGCGCGGAGAGCGGTTTGAGAGCATCGTCCAGGCGCGCCAGTATGCAGGGAGAGTCTTAGGCGAAGCGGTTGCAGCAGGCTCTTTGCTGGCGAAGGG
>DATNQK010000552.1:0-2279 GCA_036704065.1 Stenomitos sp. | reverse complement strand
TCTATACACTTAACCAAGAAGGGCGATCGCCTCAACACACTCACACCCAACTTAAACTTAACCTCTCAAGCACTACATCTCTAGCTGCCAGAGTGCAGAAAGCTGGGGTTGAGCGTAGATGCAAAAGCAATTTCGACCTGAGCGCTTCGCCTCATAGAGGGCTTGATCCGCGGTTGCTAAAAGGGTTTCCAGAGAAAACTCAAGCTGCGGCACAATACTAGAAATCCCCATACTCACCGTGACATATTTGCTCACTTGAGACTGCTCATGGGGAATTTGCAGTTGTTCAAGCGCCTCGCTGATCGTCTTGGCCACACGACTGGCCCCTTCCGACGACGTAAATGGCAACACTAAGGCAAACTCCTCACCGCCAAAACGTGCTACCAGATCGTGAGGGCGTTTGCAAGCCAACTGCAACACATGGGCAACCCGCTTTAAGCAGTCATCACCGGATAAATGGCCATAGGCATCGTTGAAATTCTTGAAGAAATCAACATCCACTAAGACGAGGGATAGCTGCTGTTGTAGCTGGCCCATTAACTTCCACTGAGCTTGCAAGTACTCGTCAAAGTGGCGTCGATTTGCAACTTGCGTTAAACCATCTAACATCGCCAAACGATGCAACTTTTGATTAGCTTCTCTCAGTTCAGACGTACGTTTGGCGACCTCCATTTCTAGACCGTGGGAGTAGGTCTTGAGTTGGGCCTGGGCCTGACGTAAATCCGACAGCGCTTGGGCAAGTTCTTGGCGTTGATGTTCAATGGTTAGAATATCTCGATAGGCCCGCAGGGATGAAACCGTGGAGGTTATCAGCCGCTGGCGAGTGAGTTCAACTTTCAGCTTGTAGTCGTTAATGTCGTAATTGAGAATCACAGACTCTTCTGGCGCTTCTCCAGGCTGCCCAGTCCGCAAAATGATCCTGACTTGTCGATTATCCAGTTCTTCACGGATGAACTGGGCAACTCGCAGCCCAGCGTCATGGGTTTCCATCACCACATCCAGCAGCACCAGTGCAATTTGGGGGTGTTGCGCACTGAGTAGGTGCTTGCCTTCTTCTCCGGAATAGGCAGAGTAAAACGCCAAGGACTTGCCTTCAAAGGTAAAATTGCGCAGGGCTAGCTCTGTCGCCCGATGGACGGAGGGCTCGTCGTCAACAATTGCAATATTCCAAGTTGTATCCGCCGAATCTGAATTTTCAGAGAGTAATTGCTCGACAGCATTACCGAGTTCAGCAACATTATCTTCGGCTGCAAAGGCAAAGACATCGTCTACAAAGACATCGTCTACAGGGTCTGACGGAAATGATGGAGAAGTGCACATCTATAGTCTTAAACTGAGAGGGGAAAAAAGGCAGTTTGCCATGTCGCAGGATTAACCTATCTCAGAGCATAGATTTGAGCTGATAAGATCTCATAGATCCGTCGGCCATCGAAAGATAATCTTTCTCTTAGTCTTTAGGGTGCCCTGAAGCGGCCTTTAAAGTTGCATTGGGGATCAATGCCTTAAATGCTGACAGAATTCGGCAGCAAGATATCAAATCGGGTTCCTATATTTGCTTCACTTTCCACATTAATACTACCCTGCAATTTCTGCGTGACCAAATTATAGACAATATGAAGGCCAAGACCAGTTCCA
Source organism: Stenomitos sp. (assembly GCA_036704065.1). Taxonomy (GTDB): domain Bacteria; phylum Cyanobacteriota; class Cyanobacteriia; order Thermosynechococcales; family Thermosynechococcaceae; genus JAAURS01. The sequence continues at coordinate 644 of DATNQK010000552.1, read as the reverse complement.
CCCTGATTTCGAGCGGTGGTAAAAAATGGGTCAAAAATTCGGCTCAGGTGTTGAGGTAGAATACCACACCCGTTGTCACTATACCGCATCAATATTTTACTGTTCTGCTGCATCACGGTTAGATGAATATGACCTGCGGATGTTGTACCAAAGGCATGCGCTAGAGAGTTCGTAACGAGGTTGGTCGCAATTTGGGCGATCGCCCCAGGATAGCTCTCGATCAAGAGGGTATCATCGCCATCAATACTGTAAGTATGATCCGTTTTTTTGAAGTGTGGTGAAAGGCTGATCAGCACTTCTTCTAAGTAGGACTTAAGCCGAAATGTACGCAGTTCTAAAACAACTTGATCCACCGCAACTTGTTTAAAGCTTTGGATTAATTCTCCTGCTCTAATTAGATTCGCGAGTAAAAGATCGGTACTTTCTGTAGCAACACTCAAGTAATGGTTAAACACAGACCGCTTCAGATTCCCTTGGGCAATGGCATTCGCCAACACTAGGGTTTCATCGGCTAATGTTGAGGCAAGGGTAATGCTGGTGCCAACGGGGGTATTAATTTCATGGGCAATCCCTGCCACTAAGGTGGCCAAGGCAGACATTTTTTCCGCCTCGACTAATTTGTCTCGCATCAGGGTGAGTTCATT